>JBBRRV010000238.1:0-3675 GCA_038246075.1 Bacteroidales bacterium | reverse complement strand
GGTCACACTGTTGCGGTCGGCTCTTGGCTGAAAGCCCCCTGCATAATTGCGGATATACCAGGCAGCAGATCTCTGCCCCTTAAAAATGATGTTTTTTACATCATTGTTTTCCGGATTAACGGAATACTGTGCCATCCGCGTGCCTTCTTCACGGATGGTGACGGTGTTTTCAAGCCGGTTGATGTTGATCACATCCCCTTCAAAAAGAATGGGGTCTTCTTTAAGATTACCAGAATGGCTGACTGCTTTTGCAACATCGGCGCTGATGTTACCACGGTTGCGGTAGGTCCGGAAAAGCTGGCTGCCTATAGGATCCGCCGCATCCAATAATCCTCCTGCCATCATAAGGACTTCACTCAACTGTGTTTGTTTGGATTTCAATACATAGATGCCCGGATATTCCACCTGTCCGGAAATTTCAACGGTACGGCCAAGCGTAAAGTCGGGCGTTAAACGCACCACAACCTGGTCGTAAGGCTGGAGCGTGAAATGTGGCGGATTCACCACCTGGTAATTAGAATCGACCTCGATCGTAATCATATCCAGTCTGGTTTTTTCGGTAGGGGAGAGGACTGTGCGGAAAACCTGCACCCGGTTGAAGGCGGCGCCAACAGTAAATCCCCCGGCATTGGCAAACATATCACGAACCGTAAGTGTCGGATCATAAGTATAACCACGCGGATTTTTAACGGCCCCGAACACCCGTACTTCACCAACATTGCTGTATGTCGTGTTGTCATAAATATTCAGCTGGTCACCGGGTTGCAACTCAACATTTCCTGCCTGAGCCAGTTCAATGCGGATGTAGGTCATTTCCGAAGGATTGAAAAGGTTAGACCTGAAAATATAGGCCACAGGATATACGCTGTTCTTCAACCCACCGCCCAGCTCGATGGCTTGTTTCACGGTGATCCGGTCGTTCAGCGCAAGCGTTTTTTCGAAAGGTGCCCGAACCTGGCCGCTTACAGTTATTTTTGCCACATCGCGATAGTCGGCCTGATCCATGATCTTTATGCGGTCGCGGGCCAGCAGTGTAAAGTCGGCACCACCAGTCTGAGTTCCGGGGAATGCTACAGAAAGTATTTCAACGGTTTCATCCGGCCTGATGCGTTCAACGAACAGAACATCCGTTTTGGCCTGATAGGTTGGTTTAGCATTTTCCAGCAGACGCTTCAGCGTCGGATTCGCTGACAGGTCGAAACGCCCCGGATAGTAAACGCTGCCTTCAATATCCACATACTGGTCCATGGGTTTTCCGATGGATTTGATGCGTACAACATCGCCATTCATCAGCGGTACTTTTATTTTCCCTGAACTTACATCTTCCAGATTCCATTCCATGAGGCGTTCTTCTCCGTTGGTGTATCGTTTTATCTGTACAAAGTCGGGGAACGCATTCGTTTTAACGCCACCTGCATATCGGATCAGGTCGTTCATTGTTTCGCCCGGCAGCATCTCGTAGAACATGGGCCTGATGACGGCTCCTTCGATGGAAACAAGCAGTTTAGCAACAGGTACGAATATGATATCATTATTTTGAAGGGCAAATTTGAACTGGATGGCCGGATCGTTCATGAAAGCATACAGGTCGATGCTTTTGCGGCTGCTTCCGCGGATCAGCTGTATATCGCGGACAGAACCGATGTCGGTAGGCCCACCGGCTTCAGACAATGCATTTAATGCCGAGTTAAGGGCAGAGAGGTTAAAGCCGCCTGTAATATTGGCTTCACCAAAGACATTGACCATGATCGTGCGGGCGGTAACCAGTGTGATGGCCAGCTGGTCGGATCTGAATGTATAAGCTGATGACAAGCGTTCCTGTATCAGTTTGCGCGCCTGCGCCAGGCTCAGGCCTTTTAAAAATATTTTGGCTCCGCCCGCAGGCTGGATATATCCGTCGGGGGCGATTTTCTGCTGGATATCCGTCTGGGAAGCACCGAAGATGGTAATGCGGATTTCATCTCCCTCGCTTAATATGTAGGTTTCGGGGGCCTGGGCGCCATCAGTGGTGCGGAATACGTCCAGCGACTGGTCGATGAAGAGTGAATGCCCGTATATGGCAGACTGGCCCTTTTCTTTTGCAGCGGCAACCTTTACAGCCCTTTGGGCAGCTGCGGCAGCTGCTTCTTTTTGGGCAAGCAAGGGGTCAGCAGGTTGAGCGGTTGATTGACCTGACCCGGTAGAAGGGTTATTCAAATTTGTTGGGAGCCCCGCCTTTGTTTGCGAAGGATCAACTTTTCTGCCTTGTGTTTTTTCTGCCTGCATTTCATCCAGGATAGCTGTAACGCGCGTCTGGTATTGGGGCAACTCTGACGGAGGTATATTTTCCAGGTCAATCCCTCGCTGAATTAAACGCACCCTGACTTCAGCTTCGGTGAGACCCCGTTTTTGCAACTCAGCGGTTATCTGTGCCATGATGGCAGGTGATGCTGTTTGTGCATGAACAGTTAGTGATCCTATTATAAAGAAAAATGCTATGCCAAATAAAATAAAGCAGGATTGAAATTTTTTATACAGAGATGTCATAAACATGTATTTTTTGTCAGGTAATGTATTCTCAATATGAAGGATGAGCTTCATGCACCATCTATTCGGCAGTGCATTTGTTTCTTTTGCATGACGGCCCTTTTTATGCATTATAGCATCCTTACCCCAGAAATGCAGGGTGTTGCGCATTTTCTATTGAATAAAGTGAAGGTAGTTATGTAATCACCGGGAAGGGGACTTCCAGGGATTTCTGTGGATTATTTTATCCTGACAGCAGCATTTGGACATAGGGTTTCAATTTGTCAAATGCAGGCGCAAATGTATGGAATTACGCTTATGCCCGCCTAAGTATTTACAAATATTTCCAGTCGATGATCATTAAACATCGTGCTGATTAAGGCAGCAAAAGTAGGTCGTTCTCAGGCGATTATATTACACAATTCATGAATAAATTTGCATAATTCACACATTTGTATAGTTACAACGTTTTAGCGTTTCAGGGTTTCAGGGTTTCAGGGTTTCAGGGTTTCAGAGTTTCAGGGTTTCACAGTTACAGGGTTTCAGGGTTTCGAAGTTTCAGAGTTTCAGAGTTTCAGGGTTTCGAAGTTTCAGGGTTTCAGGGTTTCAGGGTTTCAGGGGTTCAGAGTTTCAGAGTTTCAGAGTTACAGGGTTTCAGGGTTACAGGGTTTCAGAGTTACAGAGTTTCAAAGTTTCAGGGTTTCAGAGTTTCAAAGTTTCAGGGTTACCGATATTTGTGACCGGGGAAGTCAGAGGCGGCTAGGTAGTTGATGAATTTTTTAATTTGGGCGGATAGGTTTAAACAGTCGTTGATGAATTCATCATAAGTTGCTTTTGATATAAAGCCAGCATCGAAACAGCGGTGAAGTTGGGATCTAGTTTCTCCTAATGATCCTTTAGCAATATAGAGAAATTGAAGAAATTCTTTTTTACCATCTCGTTCATATCCTTCAGAGATATTGTCCATAATGGATCCACTTGATCTAAGTATCTGGTCTTTCAGTGAAAAGTCTTTGGCCAATGGAGTGTTTGTGGCGATATCCCTGATTTTAATGCACAGCAACCTGGCATTTTTCCATATATCTAATTCTTCGAAACGTTGGACTGTCATGGTTTAACTTTATTTGATTTGTAATGGTTGTTTAAAGTTAAGGAATATTTAAGTTTCAG
>JBBRRV010000237.1:0-3736 GCA_038246075.1 Bacteroidales bacterium | reverse complement strand
CTACAGCATCCTCTAGGTCCAGGATAAGACCATTGGGCTTGTGGATGCCCGCATTTATCATCAGGCTGGGTGTATTTCCCGGAAGGTATAACCGCGAAAACCGCTGCCTGTCTTTTGCGGTGTGATACAAATTGGCCGCTGACATATCGGGCAACCACTCCAAGGTTGTTCCAGTAAGCTGGCGGATCACCGCCTCAAGTCGGGCCGCTATCACAAAAGGCAATGCCCCGGTGTCTTCCATGCGCACTTTGGCATTCCTGATGTCGAAATACTTCAACATTTCTGTTATTTGCCGCAGGATATCATCACCATAGATCGCTTTCACTTTGCTCTCGAGGCTGATATCGATGCCACCGCTTTGGGTGATCTCCATCGTTACAAAACAATCAGAACGGATGCCTTTGCCTTTGTTACCGGCCGAGGCTGATTTTTCCGGATTAAAGTCCATAGTACAAAATATTAGTTAGGAGCAATAAGTCTTGATACTATTTCTTTGGTGCATGTTCCCCAAAGCTAACCAAAGAACAAATGTTGCTGAATTGAATGAATGGTCAAAAGTAGTAGAATGATAGCGTTTGCCAAAGGAAAGAAGCGTTTTTAAATAAAAAAAAAGAGAAGCGGTTGGCTTCTCTTCTTATAATGAGCAAACGAGCTATGCCAGATTACTTTTTTGTAGTGTCAGCAGGTGTCTGTGAAACTGTACTGTCAACTGAAGTTGTAGTTTTGGTAACAACAGTAGTATCAGTAGATGATGATTCAGTTTTAGTTCCGCTCTTGCATCCTGCGAAAGCAAACATTCCGGCAATAGCAAGTAAAAAAATGAGTTTTTTCATGGTTTTGTTTGTTTGTTTGTGGTTAATTAACGTGCAAATGTATTGATAATCACAATGGATTGCAACACATATTGACCAACTTAGCCTTTTTTTTGATTTTTTTTTAAACTTGCTTTGGTTCATAAGTAGGGCAGTCAATGCAAAAAAACCAATCATATTGGCATGAAACTTGGTATTGTCGCAAAAAATGGACTTTTTAAGCAAGCCTTTTTTTTGTAATTTTACCACATGAAACGCTTAGTCATCATCGTCATTGTTATTGCCGGGATTTTCCTCATCGTTCCGGGCTGTAAAAAGGATAAGCAAAAAGGGAGCACACCTGTTATAACACTTTTGGGTGAAAATCCAGCAAAAGCTGGTATCGGATATCCTTACATTGATGCCGGGGCTACTGCCATCGACCAGGAAGATGGAGACATTACTTCTAAAATCGTCACAACAAATAATGTTAACACCGCTAAACCGGGCATATATTACGTTAACTATAACGTAACAGATAAGGATGGTAATAATGCCGTACAGGTGACACGAACGGTAAATGTTATCAATACCAAGTAATTAATCCCTGTCAATACCATCATTCTATTTATGGCCTTCAACAATCGCCTTTTTTACAGGCAATACAGCACACTCGCAGTCAAACTGGCTGTTGCTTTAGCATTGATCACGGTTTCCCGCCTGCTGCTTTATGTTTTTAATACAGGAATGTTCCCCGGTATTTCAACGGGGCAAATGCTTTGGATCCTGTTCGTCGGGTTACGCTTCGATCTGGCAGCGGTATGCATGGTAAATCTTGTATTTATCCTGATGAATATTCTGCCATTCGCATGCTGCAGAAACAGAATTTACCAGAAAACAGCGGATATCATTTTTATCGTAACAAATTCCATTGCGCTGTTGCCGAATTTAGCAGATACCATTTATTACCGGTTTACGCTCAAACGCACTACCGGCGATATTTTCAACTACCTGGGTGTGAACAATGAAATGGACAAGCTCCTGCCTCAGTTCCTTAAGGATTTCTGGTACGTCTTCGTGCTTTATGTCATCGCAATCGGGATCCTGATCTGGATTACCCGTAGATACAGGCTGCACAGCGACACAAACCAAGATAAGCCTGAATTCGCCACCGGACCTGCCCTGGCAGTGTTTGTGCTGATCGCAGGATTAACCTTGGTTGGCATACGCGGAGGCCTTCAATTAAAACCCATCAGCCTGATAACGGCCGCATATTATACCAAGGCTACAAACGTACCCCTGATGCTGAATTCACCCTTCACCATCATTAAAACGATCAACCAGCCGTTACTGCAAAACGTACATTATTTCACTCGTGAAGCTGATGCCGGATCGCTTTATCCTGTAGTCCACCGGTTTCCCGATAACAGGGATTCGCTGCGGGCCGGAGCAGGTGAGAAACCAAATGTGGTCATCATCATACTTGAAAGTTTTTCCCAGGAACACATCGGCGCCCTGAACAGAGACCCGGCATTGCATGGTTATGCAGGCTTTACACCATTCCTGGACAGCCTTATCGGTCAAAGCATGGTTTTCAAAGGTGCTGCCAATGGCAAACAATCCATTGAAGGCATACCTGCTATTGTTTCAGGCCTTCCCACGCTGATGAACCAGGATTTCATAACCTCTGTCTATGCCGGAAACCACTTCAACAGCCTTGCCAGTTTGCTGGATCAGGAAGGGTATTCAACCTCTTTCTACCACGGCGGGAAAAACGGTACCATGGATTTTGATGCCTTTGCGCGCTCAGCGGGATTTTCAAAATATTATGGCCGGACGGAATATGCAAATGAGGCTGACTACGATGGTAATTGGGGAATCTGGGATGAAAAATTCCTTCAGTACTTTGCCAGGGGCCTCAATGAAACCAAAGAGCCTTTTTTGTCGGCTGTTTTTACCCTGTCGTCCCACCATCCATACCAGGTGCCGGCGATCTACAAGGGCAAATTCCGGAAAGGGAAGCTCAGCATCCAGGAGAGTATTATGTATGCTGACTTTTCCCTGCGCAGGTTCTTTGCCACTGCATCCAAAATGCCCTGGTTCAACAACACGCTTTTCGTGTTAACGGCCGATCACACATCAGAAGCATGGCTACCCCGTTACCGCACACGCCCGGGAAGATATTCGGTTCCGATAATTTTTTACCGGCACAACAGCCCGCTCAAAGGCCTCCAGAACGTCACGGCGCAGCAAACCGACATCATGCCTTCGGTACTCGATTATCTGCATTACAAAAAGCCTTTTGTAGCATTTGGACAATCGGTATTTGAACCTCAGGCACCACATCTTGGCATTTCCTATCTGAACAATTCCTGGCAGGTCATGATGGATGGCTACACCCTTGAATGGGATGGCAACAGGACAACAGGTTTTTATCACTACCTTTCCGATACCTTGCTCGACAGCAACCTGGCAGCAGGTGGTTCTCAGAAACAGGTCCTGATGGAATTATATGTAAAATCGATCATTCAGCAATACAACAGCAGGATGACCAGTAACCATTTAACCGTAAATCCATAACGATGAAGGCATCTCCCAAAACAGTGCGTTTTATTGTGAATCCTTCATCCGGCACGAGCAGGAGCCGGAGTAAGGAATTTGAGGAGTTGGTGGATCAATATCTTGATAAAACACTGTTCATTCCCGAAATCACTTATTCACTCGAACCGGATCAGCCTTTTTTACTAAGTCGTGAAGCGGCTGAGCAGGGAACAGCGCTGGTGGTAGCGGTCGGCGGTGATGGTTCGGTGAATGCCGTTGCCAAAGGACTAGCCGGGTTTGACACCACCATGGGAATCATCCCGAAGGGATCGGGCAACGGCCTTGCCAGGCACCTGAATATCCCGATGGAGGCTGCCAGGGCCATTGATATATTGAATCATGAT
>JBBRRV010000236.1:0-3780 GCA_038246075.1 Bacteroidales bacterium | reverse complement strand
TGTTGATTTCGGAATATGGCAAAGCGTTGCTATGAATCAGCTGTTTTGTCCGCTGGATGTGCATTCGGGCAGGGTGGCGCGTAAACTCGGGCTACTGGTACGCACGCAAAACGACTGGAAGGCGGTGGAAGAACTTACGGCCGCTTTGCGTACTTTTGATCCTGTTGATCCGGTAAAATATGATTTTGCACTTTTCGGACTTGGCGTTTTTGAAAAATTCTGAAAATGAGATGAATAAATCGATCTGCAACACTCCCCGGCTGAACAATCTTATCGCAGCGCGCAAAGGATTAATGCTATATTTCTACAGCGATGCATGCGCACCGTGCATCAGCCTGAGGCCAAAAGTGAAGGCGATGGTGGATGATGATTTCCCTCTGCTTCAGCTGGAATTTATTGACTCCGTCAAATGTCCTGAACTGCCTGCAGCATTCGGCGTATTTTCCAGCCCCTCGATGCTCGTGTTTTTTGAAGGAAAGGAGTTTCTGCGTGAAAGCAAATATATTTCCATCGAAGATCTCAGGGAAAAGATCGGACGCTATTATACGATGGTTTTCGGGAGTTGAAATTCCCTGATGGTCCCCTTGTCGCGGCGATACGACCAGATCATTACCAATACTGCTATCAATGCAAATGCCGCACCTACCATAAAGGTGAATTCAAATCCATACATTTCATAAAAGATTACCCCGAGGATTGGCGCAAAAACAGCCCTGGTCCCAGTGAGGAAGAGATGAACGCTCTGGTAGTCTGCAGCTTCCTCTGGCTTGCAGAAGTAAGCCGAACCGATGCTCCAGAGCAGCGACATGGTGGCTGCAAACAAGGCCTGACCCAGGATATAAAGCAAAAGAAAATAGTAGATCTTTATCCCCATCACTACGGTATAACCCGGAAACCAGGAGGTAAGCGCAAGTGATAGCAGGTATAAAAAGATTGTAGCAAAGGTGATGGCTGCGAACTTACGCGGATCGATGCGTCCCAGCAGGCGTCCAAAAAATGGAATAAACAAAAGCGCCAGTACATTATATGCGTTCTTGTAAAAAGCCACACCTGAATAATTTAGGTGCAGCGACCTTTCGAAAAAAAGCGTGATGACGGTTATGGTGCTCATGAAGGCGAAACCGTAAAACAGAAACCCGATCTCGAAATGATGAAAAGCCTTATTACCCGTCCAGGTGCGGTACATATTCATACCTGAATCCAGTATTGATGCAAAGAACTTCCTTGCCGGCGCAAAAATCTCTTTTTCCTCATAGGGAATACGCGATAGTAATACCAACGAAAGAAATCCTATTACAGCGATAATGGGGAATACCCAGCGGAATGCAAAATTATCGGCATCCAGCAGCAATCCATAAATAAAGGTGGTGAGCAGCATGACCACTTTGTTCCAGAAAGTTGCCAGGCTGTATAATTTCCCAAATACCTCAAGCCTGTAGTTGTGTTTTAAGAGCAGATTTATGATGGGGAAGATGGCAGGGTTGCCAAGGTAGTAAATCAGGAACACAGCCAGAAAAATGTAATGATAGAAAGAGTTCCCCGACATGGCAGCGTGTGTGCCCGGGAAAAACACCAGCACAAAAAGCGGAAGCCTGGTGAGTATGCCGGTAACTCGCAGTAATTTGGCTTTATTCCTGATACGCTTCAGCATTTCATTGAATACCAGCAGCACCAGGAATACAAGTACCGAAAACTGAAAGAGTACGCTCAGCTGGTAACTCGATCCATGCAGGCTCTTGATAAACACGAATTCGTTGAGCGCCAGCACACCGGCGATCACGCCTTCCAGTATGGAATAGGCCGTGTGTATCCGGAATACGCGCCTTTCACCGGCAGTCAGGTTTAATTTTGAACTTCTAAAAGGCATGTATTTATAAACTAAAAACTAAAAGGGGTAAAGGCATTAGGTAATGGGCTATAGGTTCAGTTAAAACTGTGTCACAGTGTATCACAGAGCTCAAGAAAGAGTATCACAGAGGACCTTACAGAATTTAAGCAAATCTCCGTGAATCTCCGTGCTCTCCGTGTCTCCGTGGTATTCTTTATGATGAGCGCAGCGAATAATCCGCAATTAAAAATTAGTCCAGAAAAGGTGCAACGATCAGCCGAACCTCTTTTAGTTTCTGCTGAAGCAGTTCATCTGTTAATGCTTCAGCCAGGAAACGCAGGTAAGGCTCTGTATTGGAAGGGCGGACGTTGAACCACCAGGAAGGGAACTCCAGACGGTAACCATCAAAGTCTAGATCAGCCAGTGGTTTTTCCGCTGCAAGGAAATGATCCCTGAGTGCATCCATGGCGCCCGTCTTATCCTTAATTCTGAAATTAATCTCCCCTGAATTGGCATAAGCAGAGATGCCGTTGATGACCTGCGAAACGGTTTTGCCCTCATGAATAAATCCGTTTAAAACTTTTAACATCAGCATGCTTGCCAATAATCCGGAGTCTGAATAATAAAAATCCCTGAGATAATAGTGACCGGCAAGTTCTCCCCCAAAGATGCCATTGATCTCCCGCAGCTTTGGTGAGGCATAAGCCCTGCCAACGCGCCAGGTATGCATCTTAAAACCAAGCTTTGCAACATATTCTCCGACAGCCTTTGAGGTCCGGATATCCTGGAGCACATTTCCTGTTTCTTTACCGGCGAAGTAATGGGCTAAAACACCTATCATCAGGTCGGGCGAAATAAAATGACCCTTTTCATCCACGAACATTACACGGTCGGCATCGCCATCGTAAATAACACCTATGTCGCATCCGGCTGATAGCACCTTTGATATCAAACCATGCAGGTTTTCCTGTTCAAGCGGATTCGGTTCGTGATTTGGGAAACTGCCATCGAGATCATCAAAAATGTACAACGGATCGGGTCCAAGTATATCTTTCACAAACAACGCGGCCATGCCATTTGAACAATCAACGGCAATTTTCATTCCAGTTAGATCCGGAATGTATTTGCTTAAGAAGGCCAGGTATTCTTTTTTCATATCGAAATTCAGGAGCTTTCCTCTGTTTTTTGAAACCACAACGGGTGTTGTGCTCATCCAGGTTTCAATTTGCTTCAGGCCATTGTCATAGCCAACAGGCAGTGCATCATGCATGGAAACTTTCATGCCGTTGTGGTCAGCCGGATTATGTGATGCCGTTATCTGCACGGAAGCTTCAAAGTGGTGAAATGCAGTACCCCAATAGATCATGGGGGTTGTGGCCAGCCCGGCATCAAACACATCTGCACCGGCATCCATGATGCCCCTTGAGAGGTATTCGAATATTTCGTCGGAAGAGATGCGAACATCACGGCCAACCAGCACTTTATTGGTGTTGAGTAACCGGGGCAGGAAGAAACCAATCTTGTAGGCATCGTCCCTGTTGAAATCGGAAGGGTATTTTCCCCTTATATCGTAAGCTTTAAATGCTGACATGGTATTTGATTAGTGGATGTTGAATTATTAAGATGATAATTTTGTAACGGCAGTTGTTTTATCAGCACCCTGCCTAAAGTGTCTGAAGTGCCTAGAGTGCCTGGAGTGCCTGGAGTGCCTGAGCCTTTCTCCTTTAGCCTTTCTCCTTTCTCCTTTAACCTATTGCCTGATGCCTGGTAATTACTTCATGATATTCCGCTGGTTGAGGGCTTTCTGGTAGCGCGATGCATTAAGGGCATGTCCCTCGGCATCTACGGCAAAGTTATGGTATCCCGAAAAATCTTCGCGTGCGCAGAAGTACATGTAATTATGCCTGCGGTAATTTAACACAGCGTCAATGGACGAAATGGAGGGGAGGCAT
>JBBRRV010000235.1:0-3789 GCA_038246075.1 Bacteroidales bacterium | reverse complement strand
CCTTGCATAAATTCAGCCGAGCGGGCATACCAGAGCCCGTATTTTACGCTGACCCATGTTTGAGCAAGTCCTACGGGCAATACACTGATGAATACCATGAGTGCCAGCCCGATGTTAATTGCCCAGAAGGCGAAACGGATATACTTGTCTTTCCATACCGCTTCAGCATTCATACTGCGCAAAACGAACAGCATCAGACCAATCCCCAGCATGCCATAGACGCCGAATAGTGCTGTATGTCCGTGAACAGGCGTTGTATTTAATCCCTGCATATAGTAGAGGGCGATAGGGGGGTTGATCAGGAATCCAAAAATGCCGGCACCCACAAGGTTCCAGAACGTAACAGCCAGAAAACAGTATATCGGCCACTTGTAATTTTGAATCCAGGTATTGGATTGGGTGATCTTGAGTGTAGCATTCGCTTCAAAACCAAGTAACACCAATGGCACTACTTCGAGTGCACTGAATGATGCACCAAGTGCCAGCACGGCTGTTGGCGTTCCTGTGAAATAGAGGTGGTGGAATGTCCCGATGATACCTCCTGAAAGAAAGACAATCGTAGAGAATAGCACGTTAGATGTCGCCGATGCTGTGCGAACCAGTTTTAGTTTTACAAAAAGGAAAGCAATGGCGACGGTAGCAAACACTTCGAAAAATCCTTCTACCCAGAGATGAACAACCCACCAGCGCCAGTATTCTGCTATGGCTAGGTTTGTCTGTCGTCCCCACATCAGGCCGGCACCGTAAAAGGCTGCAATGGCTACGGATGCAATAAGAAACATGGTAAGCAGATGACGGTTTTCGTCCCTCTTTCTGATGGCCGGCCATATGGCGCGCCCCATCAGGAACAGCCATAATACGAGCCCAATGAACAAAAATGCCTGCCAGAAACGACCAAGGTCAACATACTCATATCCCTGGTGTCCAAAATAGAAGTTTGCGACCAATCCGAGTTTCTGCATAATTCCGAACCACTGCCCTACAAGGGATCCGACAACGATAATCAATAGAGACAGGAAGAGGAAGTTCACGCCAAGGCGTTGGAATTTTGGCTCATATCCTGAAACAGCCGGCGCCAGGTATAACCCGGTTGCCAGCCATGATGTGGCAATCCAGAAAATACCGATCTGCACATGCCAGGTGCGTGAGAGCGAATACGGCAGGAATTCAGCCAGCGGGAATCCATAGAAAGCATGCCCTTCAACACCATAATGTGCCGTAATAATTCCCATGATCACCTGAACAAGGATTAACCCGGTAACTACCCAAAAATATTTCAAAGTCGCCTTCATCGAAGGCGTCATGATCTGACCAAAGAAAGGATCCTGTGTTAGCATTTCTTCGGGCTCGTGGTGTTTGGTCGTTGCATAATACCATCCTAAAAGACCAATGCCGGCGATGAGCATCATGACGCTAAAGCCTGTCCACAAAATAAGCGCACTCGTTGGCTTATTGGCTACCAGATCTTCTGCAGGCCAGTTGTTGGTATAGGAAATGTCACTGCCCGGGCGGTTGGTCACACAGGCCCATGAAATCCAGAAGAAAAATTTATTCATCTTATCCATGCGGTCAACGGACTTTATCGTATTGGCGGGAATGGCATAAGCATCCCTTAGTTTCGACAAGGCAGGGTCATTCATGAAAAGGCTTGTATAGTGCTTGCTGACTTCCGAGATGGCTAATGCCTGCAACGGTGAAACAACAATATTGTTTGAAGCTGCATCGTATGTATTTGTCCTCAATTCCTTTTGCAGCCTCACTTTATACATAGCCTGCTTTTCGGCCGATACCAATTTATAATCCATGCCATCATCATCGTTGGCATATTTGTTCAGTATGAATTCAGCTTCCCGGTGGAGCCAGTCGGCTGACCAATCCGGGGCTACATAAGAACCGTGTCCCCATACCGTCCCGACTTCCTGCCCACCTATGGACTGCCAGATGTTCTGGCCATCCTTGATGTCCTGTCCCGTAAAAAGAACTGTCCCATCGGTAGTGATTACCTGTGTTGGAATGGGTGGGGCTTTGCGGTAAATCTCCCTGCCGTAATATCCCAATACGGCAAAAGACGATACAACCACGACAATAAAGCCAATCCAAAGTTTGCGATAATTCATTTTTCCTCCTGCTTGTTATTTAAATTAATGAATAAATCAGTACTATAATACTTAAATAAGTATATATTTAAAATGCATAAAATTATGCTGGTATTCGAATAAGGGAATGAGGAATATGTTATGCCGGTTCTTCCATCAGTATATCACCCTTCACGCCAATGATGGCTTTCCTGATGGGAATATTTATCCCTGAATGGCTGATGGCCGTTTTGGCCATTTGCAGCAGCCCTCCGCAGCAAGGTACTTCCATCATGACTACGGTGAGGGACTTAATTTTGGCGTCTGCGATCATACTGATCAGTTTTTCCAGGTACGATTCTTTATTGGAATCGAGCTTTGGGCAGGCGATGGCCAGCGTTTTCCCCTTAAGGAATTTGTCATGGAAATCTCCCATGGCAAACGCCACGCAATCGGCCGCCAATACCACGTCAGCATCTTTAAAATAGGATGCCTGAGGATTGAGCAGGTGCAGCTGTACCGGCCATTGGCGCAGTTCAGAGGGGGCAGGAGCGGAGATGACATCAGCCAGTGCAACGGGAACAGCCACCTGGTTTACCTTTTCCATGTCGATATTAAAATCGATGGTTTTCGAGCCGGGGCATCCACCGCCACACCCGCTTTCTAAAGGTTTTGCTTCTTTAAATACTTCCTGCATGTTTCTGTAACTTGCTAATGAAGGCTCATAAGCCGGTGATTGGCTGGAATCACTCATATCAATGTTATTGGCTTTAATATAAGCAACGGCTTCGTGCAGCAATCCGGTTTCATTGTGATCGCGCAGGTGTTCCAGGTGGGCGATGATTGTATTGCGTCCTTTGGGTACCATGGTCGCCATCACAAGTGTTTCGTTATAGGCTTCAGCTTCACGTTGCTCAAGTGTTATCGCTCCTTCAGGGCAATGGCCAATGCAGGCGCCAAGTCCGTCGCAGAAAAGGTCGCTGATAAGCCGTGCTTTCCCGTCGATGACCTGCAAGGCACCTTCGTGGCAATTCGGGATGCATTCCCCGCAGCCGGTGCATTTTTCTTCGTCAATTTTAATAATGGTCCTTTGCATGGTGATTATAGTTTTGTTTTGATATCGGCTATTTTTGTTTTGGAAAGGTATTCAATGAAATCTGATGAGAATCGGTCCAGATGATCTCCAAATACACAGCTGATGAACGGACATTTATCTTCAATGATGCCGCAATGACACTTTTCTATCGTTCCTTCTATCAGCTCGTAGATCTCTAACAGACTTACTTTCCCTGCATCGGCCTTGAGCACGAAGCCACCCTTTGGCCCCCTGTTCGATCCGAGGTAATCGTTTTTTACAAGTATCTGGAGCACTTTGGCCAGGTGGTTTTTGGAGGAACCCGTATATGCTGCAATCTGCCCAACGTTCAGTTTGGTATTTCCGGAAGCGATAATGGCCATGCTGTGCACTGCTAATGACGCGGCTTCCGAGATGTGAACAACTTTGCTCATGCGTATAAAGGTAATTAGGTATTTGAATGCGCAAATATAAATTCAATTTTTGAAACTGGATTCAATTTTTTTAAAAACGACCATATAAATTTAATTATCAGTATGTCAATGCAGTAGCAGCGTTATTTAGAAAGCTTTCTGCATGGGTTGCCGGGAAAGCTAAAAGATTAAAGTGAAAAACGAAAATCGATGTGTCGCCTAAGCT
>JBBRRV010000234.1:0-3798 GCA_038246075.1 Bacteroidales bacterium | reverse complement strand
TCAGGCAGAAGTTCGCGGAACTCCTGAGGAGCAAGCCATTATAGGACGTGGGAACATATCATCAAGGCAGGGGAGGGTAACTGTAAGAGGCTGACGGCCTCATCAGTGAATTGATGCTAACCGGGAGGCGAATATTTTGTGTTATAAGAAAATCATGTCTAGATGAAAAAGAAAAAGCCGCTGAGCATGTGCTTAGCGGCTTTTTATCAGGTACTAAAATTAATTAGTTTAGTGTGAAACGGATTGGCATATTAAACTGAACCCGTACTGATTTCCCGTTTTGTTTCCCAGGATTCCAGGGTGGCATGAGTTTAACAACCCTTACAGCTTCTTCATCGCAACCTCCGCCGATACCGCGTAAGAGTTTTACATCGATAACTTTACCATTGGAATTAACAACGAACGAAACATATACGGTACCCTGAATGTTATTTTCCTTTGCCATTTGAGGATAAACGATGTTATCGCGCAGGAATTTGATACGGGGTTCATCTCCGCCAGGGAAAGAAGGCATTTCTTCAACGATGGTGAAGATAGGTTTTTTCTCTTCGACTTCGATAACTTGTTCCTTTGGAGCAGCTGCGACAGCTTCTTCAACAGCAACAGCCTCAATAGGTTTCTTGTTCAGGTCATCCTGGTTAAAGATGTCGGGAGTCTCAACAACTTCCTCTGTTGTAACAACCGGAGCAACAAATTTAACTTTTTGCTCTAGTGCAGCAGGAGGAGGAGGTGGTGGTGGTGGTGGAGCATCTTCTTTTGGTTTTGCCATATTGATGAATTCAGCAGAAGCTGTTTTTTCAATATATTTTGACCGGCTCTGTGCATAATAACTTGAAATCAGAGGGTAGGCAACCCCCGCAATCATAATTGCGATGGCCATCAGTAAAGATCTGGTAACATGTGTGTTATACAGTCTGCGAAGATCATATGCTCCGTACAATTTATTCCGTCGCTCAAAGACGATTTCGTCCATCGGCGGGGCAATGACTTTTTCCTTTGTCATATATTCATGTTTTAAAAATTTAAAACCCGCAGGGTCATTTACTTATCATTTTGGAGCTGCTGCAACCATCTTTATTTCAGTTGGCGATATATCCACCACTGCATAACTGGCAATGGTAGTAATAGCCATTTCGTCGATGATGTCAACCATGTTCTTGTATTTTGCTTTATCGTCAGCCTTAATAAGGATAATAGGCGCTTGCTTGTCTGATTTTTTCAGGTCCTTTATCTTATTGTTAAGCGTAGAGTCGGCCATAACAAGTTCTCCTTTGATTACCTTTTGTCTAAGGTCTGCAACAGCTTTAAATACGGTTTTGTTTCGCTCAAGCAAAACTTTCCGGATGCCATCTTTACTGTAATTGGTACTTATCAATTCCGGTAAAGGTTTATTGGGATCAGCAACTCCGAGGTAGTAGTAAATTTTATCATTCCCGGAAAGCAGGATGTTGATCGTTTTATCAGCCGAGATCTTAGGCTGATCTTTAGGATCGGAATCCGTGTTTTTTTCGGGCATGGTAATTTCCATGGCCTTGGGTTTGCTGAAAGCTGTGGTAAGCATAAAAAATGTGATGAGCAAGCACATCAAGTCGACCATAGGGGTCATGTCGATGTGGGTCGAAAACTTTTTAGGTTTCCTTTTGCCACCCTTTTTTTTGCCTTCCGCTTGAATAATTTCAGCCATATTAATATCTCTTTAGAATTATTTCAAAAAAATCACTATTATTCTATTTTTGCTTCTTCTTTCTGGAGATTTGTGGTGAGATTGAATCGGTTCACCTTATTTTCCTGAAGAATATCCATTACGTGTTTCACCGTTTTGAAATCAGCATTTGCATCGCCTTTAATGGCGACTTCAGCGTTTTGATTTTGAAGACGAATAAAGCGAATCCATAGATTGAGCTGGTTGTCAGTCGAATCTATAGGCATGCCAGTCTGAAATTTCTCCCGATCTTTCGATTCAGTTGTGTTGAGCCAGGCTTTGAGCTTATCTGCAGGCATCCCGAAAGAAGCCCAGGTAGAAAAAGTTTTCAATTCCTTAGGAGTAAATTTAATATTCATCTGATCGCCAAGTTTTTTCAATACTTCTTTCCTGATAAGTACAGAAGTATCGGTTCCGTTGTCGAAATTCAAAAACACTTTATTATCCTTGCCAATGAGCACCGTAATGACATTCTTCTCTGGGGTCATCTTCTCGCTGATGGAGTTTGGCGTATCAATGATCGTAGCCTCCTGTGGGCGAAAAGATGTCGTCAGCATGAAAAAGGTAAGCAAAAGGGCAAATAAGTCCACCATAGGCGTCATGTCTATGTGGGGTGTTTTTACCGGTAGCTTAATTTTGGGCATGGTATGTTTTATTAATTAATTGATAACCAGGCGAATGCCGCCATATTGTTTGTTAAGGCACAATGATTTATTTGTGCTGAGCAGCAAAAGTCTGTGTAAGACTGAAACCTGCTTCGTCAATTTTATAGGTCATCGTATCAATCTTCGTTGAGAAGTAATTGTAGAAAATGATGGCCAGTGTAGAACCGGTGATACCAAATGCTGTGTTGATAAGCGCCTCAGAAATACCAGTTGCAAGAGCTAATGCATCAGGAGCACCTGCCTGAGCCAAAGCGGCAAAAGCGCGGATCATACCTAATACTGTACCAATAAGTCCGATAAGTACCGAGATAGAAGCAATGGTAGAAAGAATAATCAGGTTGCGCGACATCATAGGGAGTTCGAGTGCTGTAGCCTCTTCAAATTCTTTCTGTAACGATACCAGTTTTTGATCTTTATCCATCGTAGTATCGCTGGACAGTTCTTTATACTTTTTCAAACCGGCACGCATCACATTGGCGATAGAACCTTTTTGTTTGTCACAACTTGCTATAGCAGCATCAATTTCATTGTTCTTCAAATAATTCTGAAGATTGGTTACAAATACATTGATAGCACCTGTGCCTCTGGCCTTACGCAGTGTAATAGCCCTTTCAATTGCGAATGTGAACAAAACAATAATCAGCGTGATCAAAAGCGGAACAATCATCCCCCCTTTATAAACCATTGCAAGATAATTGCCTGGTATTGGAGCTCCATCAGGATTTCCACCAAGGAAATTTACTGGATTGCCCAATACTAAATAATAAATTAAAAAAGCGATTGCCAAAGCAATCAGAATGGAACCTGTTGCGAAAGCTGACCGTAATGCTTCTTTCAACGATTGACCGTTTTTGCTCATTGTAAAAAGTTTTAAGATTAATAATTATTTATTTGTTTGTTTGTTTGTGTTTACCTCTGAACGAATCAGGTTCGCAAAGATATATAAGATTTGTTATAAAAAAAGCCTTTAACCTATTTCGTTGATCATTTTTATTGAATATTAAATATGCTGTCCCACAATGCAATAACAAAAATACGTCGAATTAAAGCGGCAGGATGCACCCAAAGTCATTCATACAATTATATATTTAATTGCATAATAGATTAACGATTAGGACATCTGGGTTTCAGATCTTTTATGGCGTCAGAAGCGCCTTTATTAGCCGGGTCTAGCACCAGAACCTTATTCCAATAATCAAGTGATTCACAATATTTTTTTTCCTTCAGGAAGTAATAGCCCAGGTAGTTATAGGATTCTAATAATTCCTTTGAATATTTCGTTGAATCCACGCTGGCTTTTTCAATCACTTTCTCATAGTAAGGTTTTGCAAGGCCTTTATCGGTTTCCGGATCAAGGGATGAATATACGCGCGCTTTCCATACATAGGCAGGTGTAAAGTCAGGATTCAGACGCGTAACTTTTGTGAGTGC
>JBBRRV010000233.1:0-3809 GCA_038246075.1 Bacteroidales bacterium | reverse complement strand
TATGGAGAACCTCCGGGTGGAATTTGCGGATAAAGAAGCTGAATCCATCGACGAATACATCCTGAAAATGGACGGTTTCATTGGCTTATCTGTGAGTGATTCAGCGCTTGTTAATCTGAACACTTATGCCGACTGTGTAGCTGCATATCCCGGCTACAAAAAAACATTACTTTCTGATATCAGTATCAAAACCAACCGGTCCCTCGGTTATTTCGATTGTATTCATGCGCCCTGTGTCGACACCTGCCCTACAAACCAGGACATACCTGACTATCTATATCACACAGCACACAATGATATTGCATCAGCATTCGAAACCATTTTCGACACCAATCCTTTTCCGTCTGTTACAGGAATGGTATGCGACCACCTTTGCCAGTCGAAATGCACACGCATCAATTATGATGAGGCCCTTCACATACGCGAAATAAAGCGGTTTGTAGCCGAAAATAACAGCGGTGCTCCCCGGAATGCATCATCAGTGCCAAACAAACACAGCGCCGCAATCATCGGAGCGGGTCCTGCTGGTTTATCCTGTGCATGGTTCCTGCGCAAAGCAGGATTTGATGTTGATGTTTTCGAACAGAAGAAAATAGCAGGCGGAATGGTTTCAGCTGCTATTCCGGCGTTCAGGCTTACCGGTGAAGCCATCGAACGCGACATTCAGCGCATCCTGGCATCAGGCATAAGCCTTCATGATAATCATGAGATTCATGCGAAGAATTTTGAAGCCATACAGCAGCAGCACGATGTGGTTTTTCTGGCAGCAGGTGCCCAGAAATCTGTGAGCATCAAAATCGAAGGCATCGATAGCAAAGGCGTTCTGGACCCGCTGGAATTCCTTTTTAATGTACGTGAACGCAAACCGACGCTGGCAGGTAAGCATATTGTCATTATCGGAGGAGGAAATACGGCAATGGATGCCGCACGCACGGCTTATCGGCTGACGGGCAAGGAAGGCAGCGTTACCATCATTTATCGCCGCAGCATCAGGGAAATGCCTGCCGATAAAGGCGAAATACAGGCCGTGCTCGACGAAGGCATCAGCATCCTGGAACTAAGCAATCCTGTAAGGATCCTTTCGGCTGAGGGACGTGTAAAGGCAATCGTATGTTCGAGAAATATCCTGGCTATGAAAGGAAAAGACGGACGGCCCGCGCCTATAGCCATACCTGATTCTGAATTTACAATTGCGTGTGACACCGTTATCCCGGCCATCGGGCAACAGCTGGCCATCGATTTTATCGATACTACCCTACTCAAAACAACTCCAGGGAGTTATAAAACGGGTGTACACCATTTATACATCGGTGGTGATGCCCTGCGGGGTGCATCTACCGCCATTAATGCCATTGCCGACGGACGAAAGGCAGCCGCCGAAATCATATCAGATCTTTCCTTACCCAAAATTGCCAAAGCCAAAAATGCCGCAAAAAATATAAATATTCATGAATTGCTGCACAGGAGAGCCATCAGGAAACCAGGAGTTTCCCCGCAGGAAACACTTCCTGACGATCGCCGGAACTTCGACCTTGTAGTGGCATCCTTATCCCCGAAGGAGGCCATGGAAGAGGCATCCCGCTGCCTGTACTGTGATGAAATCTGCAACGTTTGTGTAAGCGTTTGCCCCAACCTGGCTAATTTTAGCTACCATATTGAACCTGTCAGATATGACCTGCAGAAAGCAGTATTGAAAACTGACGGAAGCATTGGCCTTGAAACAGACGGCGTTTTCAGTGTGGATCAGCCCTACCAGGTGCTGAATATCCGCGATCTGTGCAACGAATGTGCAAATTGTGTTACGTTCTGCCCCAGCAGCGGTAAGCCTTATGCCGATAAACCAGGGCTTTGTCTTACCGTGCAAACTTTGAACAAAGAGGGAGAAGGCTATTTCCTCAGCCATCTCCCCGGCCGCAAAGTGCTTATATATAAAAACAAAGAAAACATTAAAACGCTGACGCTTATCGACGGCAACTATATTTATGAAACAGACCAGATAAAAGCTACAATAAAGTCGGACAATTTCAGCGTTTCACACGTCGAATTCCTGGCACCCTGTGTGAAGGAATGCCGATTCTTTTTTGCCGCCGAAATGAGCATTGTGCTCCAGGGAGCATTACAACTAGCTATTTGATTTTATCCTTTCCTATATAAATTAATAAGGGACACAATCCCTTAAACAAACAGAAATCTTATGATTCCAATCACAGACAAGGTCGTTAACCAGGAAGTATTGCAAAAAGCCATCGACCGCTACCGCGAGAAAGGCATTATTCTCCCCACATTTGCTCAAATGCAGAACCCGGAACTGGTACCGGATAAAATAAAGGCAAAGCTTAAATCTATAGGTCTATGGGATCTTCACCCGCTTAACCTTTTCCGCCTGACCTGGAAAAACGAGCCAAAAGCCCAGGGTGGCCTGTATGGGAAACCAAATTATATTGAACTTCCAAAATCACTTACCGGGGTCGACGCCCGCATCGTTGTCATGCTTGGAAAATGGTTTCCTACCGGAGCGCATAAAGTTGGCGCTGCTTATGGTTGTCTTGCCCCGCGCATCATTACCGGCCAGTTCGATCCCTCCTATCACAAAGCCGTATGGCCGTCCACCGGAAACTATTGCCGTGGCGGCGCTTTCGACTCCTACATCATGGATGTTACGGCTGTGGCTATCCTTCCCGAAGAAATGAGCCGCGAACGATTTTCCTGGCTCAGAGAAATCGGAGCAGAAGTAATAGCCACACCGGGTTGCGAATCGAATGTGAAGGAAATTTATGATAAATGCTGGGAAATCCGTCGTACCCGCAAGGACTGCATCATTTTCAACCAGTTCGAGGAATTCGGAAACAGTTGCTGGCATTACGAAGTAACAGGTCACGCAGTGGAGGAAGTTTATAAAGATGTTGCCGGTAAGGATTCTCAGCTGGCAGCCTACATTTCCGCCACAGGATCGGCAGGAACCATTGCTGCGGGTGATTACCTGCGCACCATTTTTCCTCATCTAAAGGTAGTTGCATCCGAAGCGCTGCAATGCCCTACCCTGTTGCGCAACGGCTTTGGAGGGCACCGCATCGAAGGGATCGGCGACAAGCACGTTCCATGGATTCATAATGTTAAGAACACAAACGTAGTTACCGCCATCGACGATGAAGATTGCATGCGCCTGCTGCGTCTTTTCAACGAAAAAGAAGGGCATGATTATCTTGCCGGTAATGGGGTTGATAAAGAATTACTTGCCATGCTGGATACGATAGGCATCTCGGGTATCGGCAACATTCTTTCGGCTATCAAAACTGCCAAACATTTTGACCTGACCAATGATGATGTGTTGATAACCATCGCAACAGATTCAGCAGAGATGTATGGTTCCCGGATTGAAGAACTGACCGCCGAACGTGGCCCATATTCTATGCTCCAGGCCGCAAAGGATCACGAAAAATGTATGCTGGGCACCACTTCCGACCATATGAAAGACCTTACTTACGATGACCAGAAAGCCATCCATAACCTGAAATATTTCACCTGGATAGAACAGCAGGAGAAGGATGTGGAAGACCTGCGTCAATTGTGGGAGGACAGGCATATCTGGCCGCAATTGTTCAGCCAGCCTGCTCGTTGGGACGAGCTGATCAATGAATTCAACGATCGCACCGGCCTGCTTAAATAATACCTAATTTCATACAAATGAGCATCAGTACAATGACTGATAAATTTCATTATGCATGTAGCGACTGCGGAGCCAGATACACCACCGGCAAGGTGATGTATCTGTGCCCTGCCTGTCAGCCGATGAACCAGCCGGACCAACC
>JBBRRV010000232.1:0-3836 GCA_038246075.1 Bacteroidales bacterium | reverse complement strand
GCTTTGGATGATCCGTGGACTGAAGGGCTACGGCATTCTGAAAGGAGCCCGCGGGCAGAAAGGCGTCAGTGAAGAACTATTCGCCAATGTGGTGGTAAGGCTTTCGGCCTTGCTGGGTATAGCGCCCGAGATAACCGAACTCGATCTGAATCCGTTGCTTGGAACACCAGACAAGGTCGTAGCGGTGGATGCCAGGATATTAGTTGTGAAAAACGAAAAGTGAAATGAGCGAAACGAATGCACGACTTCACGACTTCACGACTGCACGAGGATAGCAGGGGGGAGCAGTTTTTCAAATAAACGACAAGGAACCCTGCACCCGGCACTTTTGAAAAGCTTCATGTGATCGCTTATTGCGCGCTTACATGAGGCTTTTTTTATGGGATGCAATTCCCGGCGTTTCAGAATCAAACTGAAGCATTTATTGTTTAAATGATCCTGCATTTAAAGTAATTTCTTCATTCATTCGTCTACATAATTATATGGACGAATTAGCATTATCACAGATGGCAGAGCGGCAGCAAAGTATCTTATATGCTGTGCAGAATTATGGGAAGCGTTTGTTCAGTTTTATACGCAGCCGCGTTAAAAACGATGCAGACGCAGAAGATATTTTGCAGGATGTTTGGTATCAGCTGAGTTCCATCATCGACACCGAACCCGTTGAACAACTCAGTGCATGGCTTTTCCGGGTGAGCAGGAACAGGATCGTGGATAAAAAGCGTAAAAACGCACCCCTTTTGCTTGAAGACCTCGCTTATGAAGATGAAGAAGGTGAACTGGTATTTCCTGAAGCACTGCTTGCCGATGTCATGAATCCTGAAACCCAACTTGAAAACGCCTTTTTCCGTGAAGCTTTTTTTGCGGCATTAAATGACCTGCCGGCAAAACAACGGGAGGTGTTCGTTTGGAATGAGCTTGAGGATCTCACCCTGCAGGAGATAGCGGACAAAACCGGTGATAACATTAAAACGATCATATCGCGAAAGCGTTACGCAGTTGCGCACCTGCGTGAGCGCCTTCAGATCATTTACAAAGAATATTAACCATTTAAAACTTAGAAATCATGATGTGCTACTCACAAGAAAGAGGGAGAAGATTCTGGATCAAAAGAGCCATATTCATCCCCATGGCAGTTGCTGCCGGTATTTTTGTTTTCGGGAGCCTGGTGATGCTTCTCTGGAACGCCATACTCCCGCCGGTCTTAGGCATAAGTACAATAACATTCTGGCAGGCCCTGGGTATACTTGTATTATCCAAAATCTTATTCGGCGGGTTCCGGGGTGGCCACGGTCATTCTAAATACCACGGGGAATGGAACGACTGGAGGGGAAAATGGATGCAAATGAGCCCGGAAGAAAGGGAGAAGATGAAGGCAGATTGGAGAAGCAGGTGTATGCCTCAGGCGAAGCAGGAGTAATGCTTAGA
The DNA here is from genome assembly GCA_038246075.1 of Bacteroidales bacterium. Taxonomy (GTDB): domain Bacteria; phylum Bacteroidota; class Bacteroidia; order Bacteroidales; family DASVHX01; genus DASVHX01. Next base: position 2,408 of record JBBRRV010000232.1, on the reverse strand, counting down.
AGGGATGTTCAAATGACAGGTAAATATAAGCACCGGCATTACTTTTCCCATCCTGGAAGGAAACGGGTACAGCCAGGCCCGGCACTATCTGCAGCTTTTTAATGTTAATGGCATAGCGGAATCCCGGACTAATGATCGTTTGATGTTGTGTCTGCATCTGATTTTCAATAGAAGCAGCCTGTGAAATGATGTGCAGGCCTTCCAGCATGAAGTTAAAATGCGCTGAGGCAAGCCAGATGATACTTCCTCCCATGAGCATGTTCCAATGTGTATTTTTGAATGTCTGGCCCTCAGCTCCGAAGGTCTTTACACCCGGTAAAACAGTAAATCCGATATTGGCATGACAAGCGAACGCTTCGGATATCCGTTTGCTTGCCGGCAGGCTCAGCTGAAAGCCAACCACCCCGTTTCCCAGGCCCCTGTTTTTATCTCCGGTAGGAAGAATGATTGAAACTCTTGGCGACAAAGTAACAGCGGCGTCATGACCGGTAAGCTGGTAACGATAGTTGATCAGCATATCCTCAAATCCATTAACTGCATTCTGATTGAGCCAGGCATATGCCACAGTGTAACTCAACTGATGCTTCTCGCTCAGCAAAGGCCACTCCTGCGTAAACGAATAGGTAAAATCCTTCGACGGGCCTGAGGTATAATAGCCATTACTGATATGCTGAACAACACGATCTTCCTGGTTGTATGCTTCTTCAATGAAGTAGGAATTATCTTCAATGGCTGGGGAGAATTTTTGCGTATCGGTTTCCTGGGCTTTTGACCTGGAGTTCATCATCAAAAGCAGGACAAAAAGCAACGACAGGTATATGGATGCCTTCCTCATGTCAAATATTTTTATAATAAAAATACCTAAAATTCTGACTGGTCTCCAAAGGCTGTCATATTTTTAAATGGGCAATCTGCTCCTTTATCACGCTGATCTTTGCTTCGGCATCGGCTTGTTTCTGGCGTTCAATATCCACTATTTCGGCTTTGGCATTGGCCACGAAGCGTTCGTTGCTGAGTTTCCGGATCACCGATTGCAGAAAACCTTCGGTGTAATTCAGTTCTTCGGTAAGCCGGGCAATTTCGGCAGCCTTATCTATATTGGCCGACATGGGGATGTAAAATTCAGTGGCACGAATAATAAAGGAAACTGCGCCTTCTACTTTGTTTTCAACATAGCCGATTTCAGAAATGTTACAAAGCCTTGAAACGACGCCGTCGAAAGTGGTATCAGCTGCCTCATTGTAATTTTTGCGGATGAACAGTCCGAGGCTTTCTTTCATCGGGATATTCATTTCCTTTCGTGCATTGCGGATGGCAATGATCACTTCGGCGGTGTAAGCAAATTGTTTGAGGATGGCAGCATCAAAACTTCCGGCCTCCGGCATTGATGAAATCATGATACTTTCGTTTTCATCCTTTTCACGCAGCATATGCCAGATCTCTTCGGTTATAAACGGCATAAACGGATGAAGCAACAGCATCAGTTTTTCGAAAATGGCCAAGGTCTCGTTCAGTGTTGTTGTGTCAATGGGTTTCTGGTAGGCTGGTTTTATCATTTCAAGATACCAGGAGCAGAAGTCGTCCCATACGAGTTTATAAACGGTCATCAGCGCATCGGAAAGCTTGAAGTGGGTGTATTGCTCGTCGAGTGTGCCGATGGCTTCATCAAGCCTTGCATTGAACCAAAGCACCGAAACGCGGCATGATTCAGGCTGCGCAATCGATTCATCAACTTCCCAGCCTTTCACCAGCCTTAAGGCGTTCCAGATCTTGTTGCTGAAATTTCTTCCCTGCTCGCAAAGCGAATCGTCGAAAGGAAGATCGTTACCGGCGGGCGAAGTAAGCAGCATGCCAACACGCACGCCGTCGGCGCCATATTTTCCGATCAGATCAATAGGGTCGGGTGAATTCCCGAGCGACTTTGACATTTTGCGCCCGAGCTTGTCGCGCACGATGCCGGTGAGATATACATTTTTAAACGGAACCTCCTGGCGGTATTCGAGTCCGGCCATGATCATGCGGGCCACCCAGAAGAAAAGTATTTCGGGTGCTGTCACCAGGTCATTGGTGGGGTAATAGTATTTGATGTCGGCGTTATCCGGATTCCTGATGCCATCGAACACAGAGATGGGCCATAGCCACGAGGAAAACCATGTATCGAGCACATCTTCATCCTGCTTTATCTGATCAATATTTAACCCCTTTATCGTTTGGCTGAGGATGGCCAAAGCTTCTTCCTTTGTCCGGGAAACGGCTATCGTGCCATCGGGAGCATACCATGCCGGTATGCGCTGACCCCACCAGAGTTGCCTGCTGATGCACCAATCACGCACATTTTCCATCCAGTGACGATAGGTATTCTTGAATTTATCGGGATGAAATTTTACGGTTTCATTCATGACCGCCTC
>JBBRRV010000231.1:0-3850 GCA_038246075.1 Bacteroidales bacterium | reverse complement strand
TGCTTTAATATTGAATGGATGATGGTGAATAGCAGGCAAAAACACATCAAAAACAAAAGCATTTTCACGGTGTTTTTATGCAGCAAAGTTACGATCATCCGCGCTGTATTAAACAATATTTTTGCACTTCGGCAATATCCTAAAAGTTGATATTGATTAAAAAATGTTAATGAAATGTAAATCAACACAATACAAATGTTGCGTGTGGTTGAGGTAGCAACATGATTGGGGTATATATAACTAAGAAAAATACCGTTTAGCTGTTTGCAAGAGAAATATACTATACATTTGAGGTTATGTACTATGGCTGTTATCACATTTGTATTATCCAAAAGCAGATGGAGATGAGCATGCTATTCAAAGTTTCCTGTTGGCTTCAGGATTAAAAAAACACCAAAACAATCCATCATGAGGAAGATTCTAATTGTATTGACCTTTTTTAGTTTCCCGGTAATCATGAATGCACAATTTCAAAAAGCGAAAGCCCCTGTGGCTGATAAAAAAGAACACTGGCGTGTGATCCATGCCGACAGTGTGAAGGACAACTATTACTGGATGTATGATTTTTTCGGAAAAGGCCCCGACAGCGCCAAAGTTGTAGACTACCTGAAAGCGGAAAATGCTTACCTCGACACGGTGATGAGTGGTTCAAAAAAATTCAGGGATGAGCTGTTCGTGGAGATGAAGGCAAGGATCAAAGAGAAAGATGAAAGTGTGCCATCGCTTAAAAACGGCTATTACTATTACACACGCACCGAAACGGGGAGACAGTATTATAAATTTTGCAGGAAAAAAGAAAGTCTGGATGCGCCAGAGGAAGTTCTGCTGGATATAGATGAAATGGCAAAAGGTCATGCCTATTTCTCAGCCACCGGTTTTACTGTCAGTGAGGATAACAAACTACTTGCATTTGGTGTGGATAAAGTATCACGAAGGCAATATACCATTTATATTAAGGATCTTGAAACAGGTAAACTGCTTAAGGACACGATAAAGAATACTTCAGGTGACCCTTGCTGGGCAAATGATAACAAAACCTTCTTCTATACGGTTAAAAATGAGATTACACTCCTGTCGGAAAAAATAAAACGCCATACACTGGGCACCGTCGCTGCTACCGATGCAATCGTTTACACCGAAACGGACAAGAGCAACTACATCGGGGTATATAAATCCAAAAACAACAGGCATATTTTTATTCAATCATCGGCAACGATGTCATCAGAATTGCGCATGATTGATGCCGGCAAGCCCTATGAGGAATTTAAGGTGTTTCAACCCAGGATCAGCGAAGTATTGTATGATGTTATTCCATTGGCCGATAAATTCTTAATTCTCACCAATTTGGATAACGCTAAAAATTTTAAGTTGATGTCGTGTCCGCTGAATATGACAGGCAAAGCAAACTGGAAAGAAGTAATCCCTGTCAGGACAGATGTCCTGTTGCAAGGCATTGAAGCGTTTAAAGATTTTATTGTCATCAATGAACGACAGAATGGCCTGGTAAAAATGCGCATCAGGAATTTAAAGGATAACTCGGACCATTACCTGGATTTTGGTGCAGCTGCTTATACTGCTAATTTTGGGGCTAATCCGGAGTATAACAGTTCCATATTGCGTTACAACTATACTTCACTCATTACGCCAAACTCGGTTTACGACTATAATATGGTTACTAAGGTCAAAAAACTGATGAAGCAACAGGAAGTTTTAGGAGGGTATGATCCTGAAGATTATGTTACTGAACGATTATATGTTACTGCAAAAGATGGAGCAAAAGTTCCCGTTTCAATTGTTTATAAAAAGGGATTTAAGAAGGACGGAAATTCCCCTTTGTTACTCTATGCTTATGGCAGCTATGGCATAAGTATGGATGCTAATTTTAACAGCCCACGGTTAAGTTTATTGAACAGGGGATTTGTGTTTGCCATTGCGCATGTCCGTGGTGGAGAGGACCTGGGCAGGCAATGGTATGAAGACGGTAAGTTGATGAAAAAGAAAAACACTTTCACTGACTTTATTGATTGTGCTGAATTTCTGATAAAAGAAAAATATACCAGTAGTAAACACTTATATGCACAGGGTGGCAGTGCAGGTGGCTTGCTGATGGGCGCCATTATGAATATGGCTCCAGGTTTATGGCACGGCGTTATTGCACAGGTACCTTTCGTGGATGTGGTAAATACCATGCTTGACGAAAATATCCCGCTTACAACCAATGAGTTTGATGAATGGGGCAATCCAAAAGACAAAGACGCTTATTTCTATATGAAGAGTTATAGTCCTTATGAAAATGTTGAAAAGAAAGACTATCCGAACCTTTTGGTGACAACCGGTCTGCACGACAGCCAGGTGCAATACTTTGAACCCTCAAAATGGGTCGCCAAGTTAAGGGACATGAAAACAGATCATAATGTCCTGCTGCTGCATACCAATATGTCATTTGGTCATGGCGGTGCAAGCGGACGTTTTGATTATCTGAAAGATGTCGCGCTGAACTATGCTTTCTTATTTACTTTAGAAGGCATAAACAAATAGTTGAGATTGGTTTGGGCACATACGAAATTGTAAAGAGTTATGGCTCAATAATAAGTCAACAACAAATAATTTACTTAAAAGGAGGTGTATCATGATGAATGGATTTGGAGGATATGGAAATGGAATGGGTTGGGGTATCATTCTCGCTATTGCGATTCTCGTTGTCGTTGTCGGAATCTATATGAAGATGAGAAAAAGATAAACTGGATCCTTAATCTCATCAAGCGTCTTAATCTCATCAATCCGATCAATCTCCTCAATCGCTTCAATCTATTCAGGTAGGGCATGTTTTGGCTATAAAGTAATTTTAGGCTGGGATAAGGATATTGTAAATTTTAGATTAGATTTGCTAACTTTCGCATATACACCACATAAGGCAAGATATGATGTGGTAAAGGTTAGGGGAATACAGAAACTGTCAAAGATAATAAACGGGAAAATGCTAGCATTAAGCATTATAACTGTTTAAGCTAAAAGGGATAAATCCTCCTGAACCATTAACCGCGATATCAGCCGGACAGCTTTATGTTTCTTTCAGGGATTGATTATGTCAATCGGAGGATATCCCCCTAATGAATTATTGTTAATAACAGGCCAGTCAAAAAAACATATTTTTGGCGTCGTACTCGGATACTAAAATATTTCATAATGGATAGATCAATCATTGAGGGGTTGCTTCAAAATATAGCCATTCTACTGGCATTTAGCCTGATATACGACTATATATGGTCGCGTTATAACAGTTTAAAAAGTCTTTTTTTTAAAATTCTGGCTGGCTTTATCATAGGGGCATTCGGGATTATTTTGATGCTCAGTCCATGGAGAATGATGCCGGGGATTGTTTTCGATGTACGTTCGGTATTACTTTCTATTTCAGGTTTATTCTTTGGTCCTGTTCCAACCTTAATTGCCATGCTGATAACGGGTGCTTATCGTTTCACATTGGGAGGGAGTGGAATGTGGATGGGGATAGCAGTTATCTTGTCATCGGGAACTATTGGAATACTGTGGAATTCATTCAGACCCAAATGGGGAATAAAGCATACTATGCTTGAACTTTTGTCCATGGGATTTGTCGTGCATATTGCCATGCTGGCATGTGCCTTGCTGCTACCTTCCGGAGCAGACGATACTACAATTAAAACTATACTTTTCCCGGTTCTGACGATTTTTCCTATTGGAACAATGCTCTTCGGCCTATTACTGATCAGATCGAATATTAATGAGCAAAACCAAAAGAAATTGCAGGTTAGCGAGAAACGATTCAGGACCATCCTTAATAATGCCACGGATGCCTTGTATTTAACGGATA
>JBBRRV010000230.1:0-3869 GCA_038246075.1 Bacteroidales bacterium | reverse complement strand
TGCTGTTGTTCTGGCGGTTTCAAGGGCTTGTTTAACGGATGCATAGGTCAGGCCTTTCAGACCCGCGGAATGGGCCTTCTCTGCCAGCAAACCGGCATCCAGTGCGCGCGGAATAGCTGCCTTACAGAAATAGTATGTTGCATCTTTGGGTAACAGCTGCAGCATAGCCGTTACATCCTTGTCGCTGACAACACCCATAACAAAATGAAGATGATCGTATTTGACCATCCGCAATTGCGCTGTCAATTCCCGGATACCGGCGGCATTGTGCCCGATATCGGCAATGGTGAGCGGTTTCAGCGATAGGGTCTGCCATCGTCCCATGAGTGCTGTATTGCGGATCACATGCCTGATGCCATCGCGGAGTTGATGATCGCTGATACTAAAATTCTGCTGTCGCAGCACTTCCACGGCCTGCAAAACAGTCAGCGTATTTTTAAGCTGGTAGGATGCCGCTAAAGGTGATACCAACCTGATAAGTTCCGGGTTTCCTTTTTGGTGAATCTCCATCTTCAACAGCGGAACACGATGATGTGTATAAGTTCTGGAAGAAATGCTGAATTGCTGATCAGCCTGGAATAAAGGTGCTTTTGCTATATTCGCAAATTCCCTGAAAACGGGTATTGTCTCCACTTGTGTTTCGCCGATGACAACCGGGATGCTCTTCTTGATGATCCCGGCTTTTTCCCGGGAGATGGCTTCCAGTGTATCACCTAAAAACTGCATGTGATCAAAATCAATATTGGTGATGATGCTGAGCTCGGGTGTAATGACATTCGTAGAGTCGAGACGGCCTCCCATACCGGTTTCCATGACGGCGATATCAACTTTTTCTTCCGAAAACCACCAGGTGGCGAGGGCAAAAGTAATTTCGAAAAATGACGGGCCGATCGCATCGAAGGCTGTTTTGTGCCGGCTGACAAACCGGCTTACAGTCGATCGCGAAATTTTCTTTCCGTTAATGGTGATCCTTTCCCGGAAATCCTTCAGGTGGGGTGAAGTGAAAAGGCCTGTTTTGAGTCCTGTTTCCATCAGCACGGAAGCCAGCATGTGTGATGTGGACCCCTTTCCGTTGGTGCCGGCAACATGAATGCTTCTGAAGTTCTTTTCCGGATGCTTCAGCAGGCGGCATAGCGCTATGGTATTGTCCAGGTCGGCTTTGTAGGCTGCTGCTCCTATCCTGTGAAACATGGGCAGCTGGGCATAAAAATAATCGAGCGTTTGTGTGTAGGTCATTTTTGTTGGTGAAGGCTGCGAAAAATCTGCGAAAATCTGCGTGAAACTTTCTTCTGCGTGAAACTTTCTTCTGCGGGAAACTATTATCTGGATTTTACGAACTTATAAGTAATCGTCCCTTTTTGTTCTTCTGCGGCATCTTTTTTAGCCGTGAATGTGGAGTGTTTGGCGGCATCTTCAGCCATTTTCCAGAGCTTTTGATCGGAGGTGCTGGTGCCTTTGCCTCCGGCGAGGGCTTTAATCACTTTTCCTTCTTTGTTTACCCAGATGGTAACCACTACGCTTCCCTGGTCTTCCGAATTGTAGGAAGGTTTCAGCAGGCTTTTGGGATTGCGGCCTTCGAGTGTATAGTTAGCAACCCCGGCGCCATTACCGCTGCCCATGCCGCTGCCGTTTCCACCTCCGGTGCCGGAGCCTGATCCGGGTCCTGATCCGCTGCCTGAACCGGTTCCGCTGCCGGTTCCGTTGCCACTGCCTTTTCCCTTATAAATATTTGATTGGGCCGTGCCATTGGGATTTCCCTGGTCACCGGGTTTGCCGGTAATTCCCTGGTTGTTACCTGACTTTGCCGATTTGCCTTTGTATATCGCCTGCTGGTTCACAATGGGCTCGGGCGCTTTCTTAGCCTTTTTGGCTACTGCCCCCGGACTTGATTTAATGTTCGTTTCTTCGCCTGTCTCGCTGGCGAGGATATCTTCATCGGCTGATTTGGCTTTTGATTTCACCTCATCCTCAGCCATAACGGCTGTGGGTGATTGTGTTTTCGGGGGTGCGGTAAACTGCGGCATCGCAATTTCTTCATACTGAACGTTGCCTGTACCTTCATCCGAATTTCCCAGGTTCACCTCAACACCCAGTCCATAGCCTCCGCCGCCTCCGCCAAAAGGAGGGATGGGCGTGCGCAGCAAGGCCAGGCTCAGCAAAAGCAACAGCAATGCGTGAAACGCAACTGTCCCGATTATCCCATACACCTGGTTGGAATTACTATTCTTCTGATCAGCCTTTTGAGCCATTGGGCGATTTGGTTGCGAGAATCATTTTTACTTTCAGCTTATTGCCAATCTGGAGCACATCTACCAGGTCCTGCACCGTCAGCGAGTTATCGCAGCGCAGGATAACAGTGGCATCAGCCGATAAATTTATTTTTGCCATAAGCTGGTTTTCAAGATCATCATATGCCACCGCCTTATTATCAATAAAATATTTGAGATCCTTGGTGATGGAAAGCGAAATCTCTTTGCGGTGAATGGCCTGGTTATGCTGCGCCTTTGGGAGCGTAAGCTTGATGACATTTGGGTTCAGCAGTGTCGACATGATCAGGAAAAACAACATCAGGAAGAACATGATGTCATTCATCGAAGATGTCATAACCTCAGCTACGACTCTGTTTTTTCGTTTTAGGTTCATTTTGCAGGTTCTTGCAAGAGATCCATGAATTCCATGGCATTTTGTTCCAGGCGCTGGACGACCTTTTCGATCATGATGTTAAGCCAGTGGTAACAGACAAAGGCGATGATGCCAACCATCAGACCTGCAGCACTCGATACCATTTTGGTATAGAGACCGGCGGATACGCTGGTGATGCTCACGTCACCGGCAAGGGAAATGTCATGAAAGATCTTGATAACACCGATGATGGTCCCGATGAATCCGAACATAGGGGCAATACCGGCTATGATGGCGAGGATCACAAGGTTTTTCTCGAGTTTGTAAACTTCGAATTTGCCTATGATCTCTATCGATTCCTCGATCTCTTTCATAGGGCGGCTGATGCGCTTGATCCCTTTTTCGATCATCCGGGAGATGGGGCGGTTTGAATTTTTGCAAAAGGCGAGTGCAGAGTCTATCCTGCCCTGGTAAATAAAATCGCGTATGTTGTTCATGAAATTGGCATCCTGATGTGAGGCTCTCTTGACAACTACGTAACGCTCAATGAAAATATAGACCGTGATCACCGAAAGCAAACCAATCGGCAGCATGATCCATCCTCCTTTCTGAACAAGGTCCAGGATGGAGAAAGAGACTTCTGTTGGCGGGGTCAATACAGGAAGTTGACTGACAGCGCGGTTTAGCGTGTCGGCAACAACATTTGCAGCCTGATTGGCCTGCAGGAGAATAGCTGAGATCATAGGTGTATACTTTAGTTTTTAAAAGTAGTCATTATATAGCGGACGTTCCCGCAAGTTTCGACCTACTTTTAAACAGTGGATTGTTAATATAACTTGAAAAGCGTTTATTTATTTTCTGCACGGACCTTCAATTCCGCAGATACTTTGGGGGAGATCACAAAGGGCGAGCTGACAATGATTTAGCACAATCAGATGATGCGTTTGAGCCGGTCGTCGTGGGCGAGTGCTACATTCAGCGGCACTTTTTCTACCAGCACACTGCTGGTGTCAAGTCCATATGCCCTGACATCGGATGTGCCAAGCCCTTTCAACACGGAATAGGTGTCCATGACAAATTGGTTAAACGACCTGAAATCGAAGTCGTAATTCTGGATGCGGTTGATGAGGACAAACCGGAAATCTGCAGGGATCTCGTGTTCGCGCAATGAATCATAATTACTGATGGGGTTCATTTCTCCGTTGCGTACCAATTCATCCAGCACTTGCCTGAAGTAGAGGTTAATG
>JBBRRV010000229.1:0-3870 GCA_038246075.1 Bacteroidales bacterium | reverse complement strand
TGATCAATGCTCAGCCTTCGGCTCCTTTATTGCCTGTGGCAGTCTTAACTCAGCCCACTTGCACCCTGGCTACAGGAACCATTACCGTTACTGCCATTGCTGGTTTGAATTACAGTATTGATGGTGTAAACTATACCAATACCACAGGCATCTTCAGTGGTCTGGTACCGGCATCGTACAATGTCACAGCTAAAAATGCAGCCGGATGTATATCCCCTGCACTGGTAGAAGTGATCAATGCTCAGCCTTCGGCTCCTTTAATGCCAGCGTTAGCCTCCATCACTCAGCCTACCTGCTCTGTAGCTACCGGATCAATTGCCGTTACTGTCATTACAGGTTTGAACTACAGCATCGATGGATCAATCTATACCAATACCACAGGCATCTTCAGTGGTCTGGTACCGGCATCGTACAATGTCACAGCTAAGAATGCAGCCGGATGTATATCCCCTGCGCTGGTAGAAGTGATCAATGCTCAGCCTTCGGCTCCGGCAATGCCAGCGTTAGCCTCCATCACGCAGCCTACCTGCTCTGTAGCTACCGGATCAATAGCCGTTACTGCCATTGCTGGTTTGAATTACAGCATCGATGGATCAATCTATACCAATACCACAGGCATCTTCAGTGGTCTGGTACCGGCATCGTACAATGTCACAGCTAAAAATGCAGCCGGATGTATATCCCCTGCACTGGTAGAAGTGATCAATGCTCAGCCTGGAACTCCGTCAGTAGCCAGTGTCAGCATTGTGGTTGATGCAAATAATGTTTGTGCAGGAACTGCCGTGACTTTCACGGCTACCCCGACCAACGGCGGTACAACTCCAACGTACCAATGGTATAAAAACAATGTTCCTGTGACCACAGGTGCGACCAAAATCTATACACCTGTCAACGGCGATAATATATATGTCGTAATGACGTCTAACCAGACATGCGTTACGGGAAATCCTGCCACTTCAAACACCATTACAATGGCGGTGAATAATCCTTTGCCAGCCAGCGTCAGCATTGTGGTTGATGCAAACAACGTTTGTGCAGGAACTGCCGTGACTTTCACGGCTACCCCGACCAACGGCGGATCAACACCAGCCTACCAGTGGAAAGTAAACGGAACCAATGCAGGCACTAACCTTGCAACATTCGCTTATACCCCGCTGAACGCTGATGTTGTAGCAGTGGTGATGACTTCCAGCCTGGCATGTGCCAGCGGGAGCCCGGCCGCATCTGCGGCTGTAAACATGACCGTAAATCCAGTTCTTCCGGCCAGTGTAGCGGTTGTTCCTATGGCAAATGCAGTATGTCCTGGTACCGTTGTCATCTTCACGGCAACACCGACCAACGGCGGATCAACACCAGCCTACCAGTGGAAAGTAAACGGAACCAATGCAGGAACTAACCTTGCAACATACACTTATACCCCGCTGAATGCTGATGTTGTAACTGTGGTGATGACTTCCAGCCTGGCATGTGCCAGCGGGAGCCCGGCCACATCTGCGGCAGTAAACATGGCCGTAAATTCGACGTTTCCAGCCAGCGTAATGGTTGCCCCTTCGGCAAACCCGGTATGTGCAGGAACATCTGTTACCTTCACGGCTACACCGACAAACGGCGGAACAACACCAGCCTACCAGTGGAAAGTAAACGGAACCAATGCAGGCACCAATCTTGCAACATTCGCTTATACCCCGCTGAACGCTGATGCTGTAAATGTGGTGATGACTTCAAGTCTGGCATGTTCCAGCGGACGCCCGGCCACATCTGCGGCTGTAAACATGACCGTAAATTCGACGCTTCCAGCCAGCATAACGGTTGCCCCTTCAGCAAATGATGTATGTGCTGGTACCCAAGTTACATTCACGGCAACTCCATTAAACGGCGGAACAACACCAGCCTACCAGTGGAAAGTAAACGGAACCAATGCAGGCACCAATCTTGCAACATTCGCTTATACCCCGCTGAATGCTGATGCTGTAACCGTGGTGATGACTTCAAGCCTGGCATGTGCCAGCGGGAGCCCGGCCACATCTGCGGCTGTAAACATGACCGTAAATTCGACGCTTCCAGCCAGCGTAATGGTTGCCCCTTCGGCAAATAATGTATGTGCTGGAACCGCTGTTACCTTCACGGCAACACCGGCTAACGGAGGCACGACACCTGCTTATCAATGGAAAGTAAACGGAAATAATGTGGGTTCCAACCTTGAGACCTATTCTTACATCCCGTTGGATGCCGATGTTGTAACGGCTGTAATGACTTCCAACCAGGCTTGTGCCAGCGGAAGCCCTGCTACTTCAAATATCGTTTCTCTGGTTGTCAACCCAACTGTTTTGGCCAGTGTGAGCCTTGCTGTTGATGCCGAAACTGTAATTGCAGGGACCAGTGTAAATTTCACTGCCACCCCAACCAATGGCGGCACACCAACTTACCGGTATTTTAAAAATGCTGATCAAGTCGGAACCGGAGCTTTGTATAGCTTTATACCAGTAAACAATGATCAGGTGTATGTAGAAATGACTTCAAACATGGCCTGCGTCACTGGAAGTCCGGCTACCTCAAATATTGTCACCCTTGTCGTCAATCCCAATACTGCCGTCATTGAAATCGTGACCACGGACAAGAAAAAGGAATTCGAGGTTTATCCTTCGCCAAATGACGGCCAGTTTACAGCTGTCATTGATTCTCCGACAGATGAGACTTATTCAATCCAGATCTTTAATTCATTAGGCGCTAAAATGCATGAATTACATGATATCAAAGTAAGCGGAAGAACTGAAACAAAGATTGATATCAGACCGGCACCCCTTGGAATGTATACGGTTGTATTTATGAATAATCGCATTCAGGCTGTGAGAAAATTCCTTATCAGCAAGTAATTCAAACATTCTAATTTCTGAAAAGGCTGGACAATCTTCATTGTCCAGCCTTTTTTACTTAATCCTTTGGCAAAATCATGAAAGGCGCTGCTAAATAAATTTACGTCAGCCTAAACTAATGATGCTGTTACCTTTGCGAAATCAAAATAGGTAATTTAGCTGTTTTTTTAAAATAGAATTGGTCCCAAAGTTTTCACGAATGATAAAAATAAAAATCATTGGTAATATGGAATCTTTAAAAATTTGTTGGTGCTGCTTTTAGATTGTATCAGACAAGGCAAAAAAGAAGAGGAACTGCTCGAAGTCTTTTCGCTAAAAAGAAAACACTAGCAGGAACTTCATATCATAATGGATAAAAGGGAATTCGGTAAATGAATACCAGTGATTATCTTTTAACTTTACCAAGCGCTTCCAATACCATCTCCGGTGTCATTGGCATTCTGAAAAGCCGGGCGCCGGTGGCATCAAATATGGCATTGGCAATTGCAGCACCAATGGGCACAATGGCAGGTTCTCCACCACCCTGCGGTGCCTGGTCCTTCCTGTCGAGGATCAATGTCTCGATTTTTGGAAGATCTGAGAACCTGGGAATATCATAGGTATCAAATCCGCGGTTTTTGATATTTCCGCCTTCAAAAATCAGCTCTTCGGTAAAGGTATATCCCAGGCCCATGGTGATGCAGCCTTCCATCTGAATAGTCGCTCCTTCGGGGTTAACACAAAGTCCCATATCCTGGGCACAGGCGATGCGCAAAACCTTTACTTTCCCGGTTTGTTTATCAACCTTAACCTCAGCCATCTCCGCTACCCATGTGCCAGCATCCGTGCCGACGGCAATCCCGATACCTCTTCCACTGGGAGCTTTACCGGCAGCATATCCGAATTTCTCGGCAACAGCTTTCAGACAAGCGATCATCTTCTCATCCTTCAGGTTCTTCAGCCGGAATTCAAGCGGGTCGATCCCTGCTGCAGATGCCATAATGTCGATCTGCACCTC
>JBBRRV010000228.1:0-3900 GCA_038246075.1 Bacteroidales bacterium | reverse complement strand
TTCACAGTTCCCCGATCTTGAACTCAGGCTCAACAAATTTCAGGAGCACCATCCGGTAAAGAATCATAATAATGTTTCGGCACTATTATCATAAATGAGATGCACCTGTCTGACATAAGAACTTCTAAATAATCAGTTCAGTGCATCATATTCCGGCGTGAAACTGCTGCAGGTTTATAAAACTAAAGTACAAGCCACAGGGCTTAAAATAGTTTATACAAAATATAAATTGACTTAGAAAGGTCGAAATCAATGATATCAATATTGGTTGAATCCGTTTTATTTAGCTAATTTCGCCCTGATTTACAATCCTAAAAATATTACAAGATATGGCAAAGATGAGAGGCAGTATCGTGATCGATACCGAGAAGTGTAAAGGATGCGAAGTTTGCATTCCTACCTGTCCCGAAAAGGTCATCGCGCTGTCGAAAAACGTGAACAGAAAAGGTTACCATTACCTCGAGACCGTAAACGAAAACTGCACCGGTTGTACCAACTGTGCTGTAGTATGTCCCGATGGTGTTATAACGGTATACCGTAAAAAAGTAGAATAGCAACCGCGTAAAACAGTTCGATAATGAAGGAATTACGATTAATGAAAGGAAATGAGGCCATAGCCGAAGCGGCTATCCTCGCTGGTGCCGATGGCTATTTCGGATATCCTATCACGCCGCAATCGGAAGTGATGGAATATCTGATGGCTCAGAAAACGCAGGATCGAACAGGTATGGTCGTGCTGCAGGCAGAAAGTGAAATTGCGGCCATTAACATGGTCTACGGCGGAGCTTCATGCGGCAAGCGTGTGATGACTTCTTCATCCAGCCCTGGTTTTAGTCTTAAGCAAGAAGGAATTTCATATATAGCCGGGGCTGAATTACCCTGCCTCATTGTGAATGTTGCACGCGGTGGTCCCGGATTGGGAACTATTCAGCCTGCTCAGTCAGATTATTTTCAGTCAACCAAAGGTGGCGGACACGGCGATTATCATATGCTCGTGCTTGCGCCTGCATCCGTGCAGGAAATGTCCGACTTCGTCAGGCTGGGATTTGACCTTGCTTTTAAATACCGTAATCCTGTACTGATGCTTTCAGATGGAGCCATTGGCCAGATGATGGAAAAAGTGGAACTCGATGAGCAGCGTCCACGTTTCACGCCCGAAGAAATAAAAAAGAATACGCCCTGGGCTACAACCGGTAAAACACCTGACCGCGAGCGCAATATCATCACATCGCTCGATCTCGATTCTTTAAAGATGGAGAAACATAACGGTGAATTGCAGAAAAAATACCGCCTCATGGAAGAAAATGAGGTGCGTTATGAGGAAGTCAATTGTGAAGATGCAGATTACGTTTTTGTTGCATATGGCACAAGTGCCCGTATTTGTCTGAAGTCAATACAGCTGGCCAGGGCTAAAGGCATTAAAGTTGGATTACTCAGGCCTATTACGCTGTTTCCTTTCCCCAAAAAACCTATTGCCGCCATTGCTGCAAGAGTAAAGGGTATCCTGGTTGTGGAAATGAGCGCAGGCCAGATGGTAGAGGATGTGCGTCTGGCTGTGGAAGGTCGCATAAAAGTTGAACACTACGGTCGCATGGGTGGCATCATTCATACACCGGGCGAAGTGGTAACTGCATTGGAAAAACTTATTAGCGGAGGAAAATAATTATGGCAGATATAACAAAAGAAGAAATTCGCCAGCCGGAAAACCTGGTTTACAAGCGTACCAGCCTGCTCACAGATAACGCGCTGAGCTATTGCCCCGGTTGTGGTCATGGTACTGCGCACCGTATTGTGATGGAAGTGCTCGAAGAAATGGATATTCAGGCTCAGACCATTGGTATTGCGCCAGTGGGATGTTCGGTGCTTGCTTACGATTTCATGAATATTGATATGGTCCAGGCCGCACATGGGCGCGCACCCGCTGTGGCTACAGCTGTAAAAAGACTTATGCCGGAAAAATTCGTTTTCACCTATCAGGGTGATGGCGATCTTGCCGCCATCGGCACAGCCGAAACCATCCATGCCTGTAACCGTGGTGAAAATATCGTGATCATTTTCATCAATAATGGTATTTATGGAATGACAGGCGGGCAGATGGCTCCAACCACACTTCCCGGAATGAAAACGTCTACTTCACCATACGGACGCGACGTTGCAACAATGGGGAATCCGCTTAAAATGACTGAACTGGTAGCTACCTTGCCAGGAACCATCTATGTTACTCGTCAGGCTGTGCATACACCATCTGCTGTCCGAAAAGCAAAAAAAGCTGTGCGTAAAGCATTTGAAAACCAAAAATTGAATAAGGGCGTTTCTTTTGTCGAGATCGTCTCCAACTGCAATTCAGGCTGGAAAATGACTCCGCTGCAATCGAACGAATGGATGGTTGATAATATGTTCCCCTTCTATCCGTTGGGTGACATTAAGGTGAACGTAGATTAACAACTGAATCAGGGCAGGCTGAATGTCATTGCGACAGCAGGATATGCTTTTTGCCGGATCCGTTGGAAAATAAATAATTAACATTACAAATTGCAGAGTTATGACCGAAGAAATCATTATTGCCGGGTTTGGTGGACAAGGAGTACTTTCTATGGGAAAGATATTGGCATATTCAGGCGTAATGCAGAATAAAGAAGTGAGCTGGATGCCATCCTATGGGCCCGAAATGCGCGGTGGTACCGCCAACGTAACGGTTATCATCAGCGACGAACGCATCAATTCGCCAATACTTAACCAGTTTGATACCGCCATTATCCTGAACCAGCAATCCATGGATAAATTTGAAACGTCTGTAAAACCTGGAGGTCTGCTTATTTACGATCCCAACGGAATTACACGCCACCCCGAGCGCAAGGACATCAACATCTATACCATTGAAGCAGCCGATGCTGCAAGTAAGCTTGGGTTGTCCAAAGTATTCAATATGATTGTACTGGGTGGTTTCCTGAAAATTAAACCATTGGTTGAGCCTGAATTCATTCACAAAGGTCTTCAGAAGTCACTCCCCGCCCGTCATCATGTGATGATCCCCGAAAACGAAAAAGCCATTGAAAGCGGCAAGGAACTGATTAAGGCCATGCACCTGGTTGCCTAATATCTTCTTTAAGTCTTAACAGGACCTCACAACTAAAAGTCCTGTTAATGCTTACTGTTTTTTTTGCTTTTCTCATTCCTGTTAAGGATGGATTTTAAACTTTATTCACCCGGACAAGCCAACAGTTCCCTTTTCGATTTTCTCGAAACGAAGTTTGATCAGTACAACAATCCAGTATTCATAGAAAGCGATCCAATCGCTATCCCTCATATGTTCCATCGGAAAGAGGACATTGAGATCGCTGCTTTTTTTACAGCCACCATTGCATGGGGGCAGCGCACGACCATTATCCGTAACGCCCGGCGGCTTATGCAACTGATGGATGACAGTCCATACGAATTTATCACAACTGCTGAGCCTTCCGATCTTACCCGTTTTTCCTCCTTTGTCCATCGCACCTTCAATGGTGATGATGTGATGTTCTTTGTCCGGTCGCTGCAAAACATATACAGGAATCATGGAGGACCCGAATCATTATTCAGTCGTGATTTAATCGAACCCGCTGCCGGCGGAAGAGAGGGCCTGCAAAACTTCAGACAGGTTTTTCTTAGTATTCCCTTTCCTCTGCATACAAGAAGGCATGTAGCAGATATTGCCGCAGGATCGGCGGCCAAACGGCTGAATATGTTCCTGCGTTGGATGGTGCGGAAGGATAAAAGAGGTGTTGATTTCGGAATATGGCAAAGCGTTGCTATGAATCAGCTGTTTTGTCCGCTGGATGTGCATTCGGGCAGGGTGGCGCGTAAACTCGGGCTACTGGTACGCACGCAAAACGACTGGAAGGCGGTGGAAGAACTTACGGC
>JBBRRV010000227.1:0-3901 GCA_038246075.1 Bacteroidales bacterium | reverse complement strand
TGGCCAGTAATAAATTGTTGCTCCTTTCTTAATTTTAGTTTTGCATTTGGAGCAACTGGAAGAGAATTTGGCACTGATCTGCCGTGGATCATTTGAGTAATGCGTCATTTTATTTGCCCCTGCCTTGAGGACTTATTTTGGCATCTGGCACGCCTGTTGGATTTTGTAATAATATTTTCAACTGAATCGACAATAAAGCCTTTATCCCTGTGATGGATAATTGTCGGCAGATCCGAAAATCCCATATTGACGTAAGTGAAGACAATGTTGCACCAGTAGCCGTTTTGCCATTCTCCTTCAACAGATTCAACTCCGAAACCGAAGAGAATCTGATTAAAAGCGCACATTTTCTGCTCATTCAGTGAAGGGAGATTGTAGCACTGGCCGATCCAGAATTTCACACTTGAGAATTCTTTCGGATCGAGTTTATTTAAGAGAATCAGATTGATGTTCGACTCCTGCTGTTTTGTAAGATTGAGAGGTTTTAAATTCATTGTAGATGCTCATGCCTTTGAGACTTATTGCGGCATCCGTCAGTAGCCGGACTTGTTCTGGCACGCCGGTGATTAATTAATCTTCGTTGGGTAACAGGATGGTGATTGCCGGTGACGGATCATCCAGATCAAGCGGACCAATTACGGCTTTGAGGGTAACTTCCCTGAGGAGCCAGTTGCCTTCGCAGACCTTTTCATATTTGGTCCAGTTACCATTGTCCGGAAGTTGACAGCAGAACTTAAATTCCAGTTCTGCTCCCGGCGTTTTGCGGGCCTGCAGGGAAAACATAAGAAGAATGTCCCACAATCTGCCGGTTTCATCCTGCCATTTCATTTCCATCGGAACTGTAACATATTTGTCCCAGACGGTTCTGGTCAGAAATACCGGAAATCGAATTCCGGCTTCTTCCCGAAGTAAGGAATCAACCGGGATCTGGTAACCATCGGCAATCGCTTCTGCCCTGGTGTAACTTGCAATAATTTTCCAATCGTTTAAATCCATAGTTTAATGCTGCTGCCTTGCAGACTTATATTGGCATCTGGCACGCCGTTGAGTTTTAATTATTTGATTTGTAATTATATCAGACCTTCATCTGCCATTGAGAGATATCCATCTGTAGTCAGAATCAGATGATCAAGCAGCGGAATGTCAAGTATTGCACCGGCATCCTTGATCTGTCTGGTTATCTTCCGGTCTGCATCACTGGTGTCGAGATTTCCCGATGGGTGGTTATGTGCAATGATTATTGATGTGGCACAAGCTTTCAGTGCAACCTGGTAAACAACTCTGACATCAATCACAGCACCCGTCATTCCACCTTTCGATATCTGATACCATCCGAGCACCTGATTCTGTCGGTTCAGCATCAGCATATAACTGAATTCAATGTGATCGTAAGCCGGCCAGAATGTTCTGAAGGCAGTGGCAGCATCTGCCGAACCAGTTACTTTGAAGCGATCTTTTGCTGCGATTTTTGAAGAATAGGAGATTTGTACTTCTGCAATAAGTTCCGGAATCATTGTTTTTCACCACTGCCCTGTGGATTTATTTTGGCATCTGGCCCGCCGTTACAGTTAAATTTCGGGCGAACAAAATTGAGCCGGGCGGATTCTTGTCAATGGGCGAATGTCTGGTTTTGACTAAGTGGGGAAATCAGAAAAATGCGATCAGATTACTTTGTCGGAGTTCCTCCTCCTCGCAACGACAAGTCAAAAGCTGACCGAGCGCGAAGCGACGGGAGGTGATGCGCCAATAGTTTAGATATGCATCACCGGACGGCCCTTGACTTTTCCGGGCGGCGATCAATAACTTTGCCCCGTAATTTGAGTGTAATAGTTTCTTTCTCAGAAAGATTTCTTTAGTGATTTAGGTGTTATTTTCGTGTGATTGCTTCATTCCCTTCGGTCGTTCACAATGACAGCGACCATAAAAAAAGCCCCTTTCGAGGCTTTTTCTGATCAGCATGAGGCGTAATCCTTCTCATCAATTATAAGGTTCCAGGAGGCATATTCTGCATTTTCTTCCTCCCATGCTTTCAGGCTGTCTGAATCTTCGGTTGGCTTGAATTTGTAATCGATCCGGGAATTGAGGTTTCCTTCATTTTTGTTTTCGGCTGTTCTTGTTACTGTTTTCATGATATAAAAATTTAAGTTTAAAAATTATATGCAAGTGAACAGCTTGGAAATAAGGGACAAGCAAGGAGGAACTGGAATACCGGAGTCCGTCTTTCAGGATGAG
Organism: Bacteroidales bacterium; assembly: GCA_038246075.1. Classification (GTDB taxonomy): domain Bacteria; phylum Bacteroidota; class Bacteroidia; order Bacteroidales; family DASVHX01; genus DASVHX01. Next base: position 1,669 of record JBBRRV010000227.1, on the reverse strand, counting down.
GATATGCCGGGAAAATCCTTTCGTGAATGAAATGGGCCTGAGATGATCAGAGCTAACTTAGCAGATAATTTTAACGAAATTTATCAGGAAGGCAGTAAACAGCCCAAAATGATATCTGAAAACCGATTGAAGGAATGATGCCAGATTGGCCAACAGGGAAGCCATAGAAGCGTGGGAAAATGCATATGGGGTTATGCCTGCCCGCAATTCTTAAAGAGCAGAATTCCTTGTTGGAAAAACAGGAATGCCTCGGATGGGGTTTAAAAACAGCGAGTGATTAAGCCACAGGATACCATCAACCATCTTGGCTTCAATAATTAATCTCTGATGCCATGATCTACTGATCCTTTAATCTTTACATATCCTCTATTCATGGCGATTGTTTTGTTAATTATTCAGATACCGCTTTACAGCACATTTGATTTTGAGGCACTATTGATTTCAACTCTTGTGCATTGACAATACCGTATCGGAAATCTTCAAATACCCCAACCTGGTTATTCAGACTATAATATCCTCCCATAATCTCACCAAAAAATTTTGAACCGATAATTATTTCCGTTCCGTTGGTTGCAAACTTTATATTTAGGGACGTATACAGAATCTTAAAGTTCCGTTCAACTACAGATATAAAGAAGTCCCGTTCGGATATTTCTTTCAGCTTGCCTTTCTTTGAAAACAGGTAGGTTTCATCCGTAATCAGGTATTTTATTTTGGATTTATCTTCAACTCCAGACAAAACAGGTTCTTTTTCGTAATCCATACTTTCAGCCATGCGAGCTTTGATTGCTGCCGCATTTTCCACGGGATTACGGTTATTGACAACCTTTGCCATTTTATCCATGTCCCTGCTTAGCTTGCGGTCGATTACATGGGCGTATATCTGGGTCGTCTTTATATCTGCATGGCCAAGCATGCTTTGTATGCTTTCCATCGGCACATCGTTCCCCAAAGCAACGGTACTCGCAAAAGTGTGTCTTGCCAAATGAAACGTAATTTTCTTAACGATTCCGCATATATCGGCAATCTCTTCCAGGTAATCGTTTGTTTTTTGATTACTAATCACCGGTAACACTTTCCCGTTTTTCTGTTTGCCTTTATATCGCTCCAATATTGTTAAAGGAATATCCAACAGGCGAACATTGGTATTGACATCTGTTTTCTGCCGTTTGGTCATGATCCAAAGATGACCGTCAAAAGCTTTTCTGATCTTATCTTCGGTTAGTTCAAAAATATCCACGTAAGCCAGTCCCGAGTAACAGCTAAATATAAATATGTCCCGAACCTGGGATAACCGAGCTGAAGAAAACTTCTTTGTATATATAATATCCAGTTCGTCCTGATCCAGATAACCACGGTTTACTTTGTCGTACCGAAATCGAAAGCTACCAAACGGGTCGTTAAAACTAAGCCCGCTGTTTTTGGCAAAATATAAAATCGTCCGAAACCGTTGAAGAAATTTTAAGGAGGAATTATGGTTGCATTCAGTATTGTTCCGTAGATACAAATAAAACTCATCAATAAAAGAAACTGTCATTTCTTTTATGGGTATATCGGAAAGGTTATACCGCTGCTTCATAAACTCAACCAGCCGTTCGCGTGTAAGGAGGTAGCGCGTATAAGTCTTGTGGGTAGATGTCGTTCCGACTTTTAATTTGTATTGGTCGTT
>JBBRRV010000226.1:0-3974 GCA_038246075.1 Bacteroidales bacterium | reverse complement strand
GGCGTGAAGTGGGAGGGCCTGCTCGCCGACGGCCGCCAGCGCGTCTTCATGGGCGACCTCCCCGCGAACGCCAGCGAGCGGATCACGAACGAGGGCATGCCGCTCTTCCAGGACGAGAAGGTCGACGTCACCCTCAAGCTCCCGCTCCCAGGAGAGGGCGGCAAGAGCAAGGCGCGAGGCTACTTCGAGTTCACGCCCGCCGAGCCGGGCGAGCCGGTGAAGCTCGACGTCCACCTCCTCAACGCCGACCGCTCGACCCTCGCCCACGAGACGTTCCACACCTTCTCCGTCATCCTCGGCCAGGTCGCCACGCGCGAGGACGCTCCCGCCGCGCTCCGCGCCGAGTACCAGAAGCTCCTCGATCTCATGGGCTACGCCTCCCACGAGGAGCGCACGACGAGCCCCGTCGCCGCCAAGGAGGAGAAGGCCTCTCACCTCTGGGAGACGTACCTCGCCGAGGGCAAGGCTCCGACGAAGGAGCTCCGCAGCGTCTTCGCGCAGATGAAGGGCTGGCTCTCGAAGGTCTACGAGGCCGTCACCGGCAAGGGCACCGCCGGCGACGAGATCCGCCGCCAGTACCGCGAGGTCTACGGCGAGGACCTCCAGATCTCGGACGACGTGCGGAAGCTCTTCGACCGCTTCCTCGCAACCGACAAGGCCATCGAGGACGCGCGCGCGGAGGTGGAACCGAAGCCCCCCGCCGACCTCGAGGCCATGACCCCGGCCGAGCGCGCCAAGTGGCAGAAGGACGACGAGGACAGCAAGGAGGCATCCGAGGCGGACCTGCTGCAACTCGCCGCAGAGGATGACAAGCGCGAGGCCATGGTCGCGGCGCGCGCGGAGAGCGAGCGGATCCGCGGCTCCGTCGAGAAGGAGATCGCCGAGAGCGACCCAGCCTACAAGGCGCTCGCCTTCCTCCAGACCGGCGCCATCCCGGGCACCGAGGGCATCTTCGACCTCCTCGGCCTCGAGGACTCGAAGGGCGAGCCGTTCAAGCTCTCTCGGCCGCGCACCGTCGAGCTCATCGGCGCCGAGGCGACCAGCGCGATGCCGAAGGGCATCTTCGGGAAGGGCAAGGCGGGCGTCTCCCCCGACCTCCTCGCCGAGAAGCTCGCCTTCCTGGGCTACGACGACGGGAAGGCTCTGCTCGAGGGGATCCGCGGCAAGGACTTCCCGGGCGCGGTGAAGGACGAGGTGACGAGGAGGGTGGAGGAGAAGTACGGGCCGGCGCTGGTCGACGACCCCGCCCGGCTCGAGGGCGCCGCCCGGGAGGCGGTCAGGAACGAGGCCGCCGCCCGCAAGTACTCCGCCCGGCTCGAGGCCATCGCCCGCGAGCTCGACCCCTCCTACCAGCGGCGCACCCGCGGCATGTCGCTCGACGCTCGCCGCGAGCTCGCCAACAACGAGCTGCTCGAGAAGCCGAACCGCTCCATCTCGCCCGACAAGTACGCCCACCTCGAGAAGCTCGCGAACGAGCGCGCGACCGCGATGTGGGAGCAGGGGAAGAAGGACAAGGCCTGGGAGGCCGTCGACGCCGCGCTGTGGAACCACGTCTTCGCCGATCGCGCGAAGGCGCTGCGCGACGCGGTGGACAAGGCCGGGGACGAGATCAAGGCCTCGGCGAACCCCGCCTGGCGCACCGCGCTCGGCAAGGCGACGAGCGGCGAAGAGCCCGAGGGGACGCTCCGCGGTGCCTACCGCGACTTCCACGACACCGTCCTCAACGCCCTGCGGATCGGCCCGGACCGCGCGAAGGATGGACAGCGTACCGGAGAGGCCGCGCTCGACGCGCTCCTCCTCCAGCAGATGAACGACGCCAACCCGGGCGTGCGCCAGGTCGAGGAGACGGACCCGACCTCGGGCGAGACGCGCGCCCGGCTCATCTCCGACAACTTCGACGACGACCAGGTCCGAGCGTTCCTCCGCGCCCCAAAGCCCTGGCACGAGCTCACGGCCGACGAGGCACTCAACGTCCATGCGGCCGTAAAGAGCACCCGTGCGGCAGCGAACGAGCGAAACGAGTTCCAGCTCCTCGACCGCAAGATCAGCCGGGCCGACCTCTTCGCGAAGATGCGCGAGACGGCGGAGACGTCCCTCCCCGAGCAGCCTCGCGCACAGTGGTCGCGTCGTCTCGCTCCGCGCTTCAGCGACATGCGCCTCGCCGGCCAATGGATGGACGCGCAGCTCCTCTCCATGGAGACGATGATCCGCCACCTCGACGGACGGGACGACAGCGGGAAGGTGTTCCACCGCGGCATGGACCGCGAAGGCATCTTCCACCAGGCCATCTGGGACCCCTTCCTCCGCGCGACCGAGACGAAGCGGAAGCTCGTCGAGACGTACCTGGAACCGCTCCAGAAGGCCTTCGAGGCCATGCCGAAGGAGATCCGGGACCGCCGCTTCGAGCCCGTCGACTGGGCGCCCTACGGCCCGCTCCCGGCCGACGTCGTGGAGCGCGGGCACTTCGACCCTTCCGGCCGGCTCACCCGTTCCGACCTCTGGATGGTCCTCCTCAACATGGGCTCCGGAGGCCCTCGCGGGAACAAGGTCCGCCTGCTCGAGGGGTACGGCTGGAAGGAGGCGAAGGTCTGGGAGGGGCTGCGCAAGAATCTGTCGAAGCCCGAGTTCGACTGGGCCCAGACGATCTGGGACAGCCTGGAAGGGCTCTACCCCATGCTCGCCGACCTCCACGAGAAGGAGACGGGGCTCCGGCCGGAGAAGGTGGAGGCCGCGCCCTTCTCGATGACGTTCGCCGACGGGACGACCGGCGAGTACCGCGGCGGCTACTTCCCGGCCCGGTACGACCCGCGCGCCGGCAAGAAGCTCCTCGGCATCAAGCAGGAGGAGGCCGCGGTCGCCCAAATGTTCGGCGAGTCGTACCGCATGGTGAACGTCGTCACCGGCCACGCCAAGGCCCGCGCCGCCAACTACCACGACGTCGTCAATCTCGACTGGTCGACGCTCCCGTCGCACGTCGGCCAGGTCACGCACGACCTCGCGTTCCGCTCCTACGTGAAGCAGACCGCGGTCATGATCCTCCAGCCCGAGTTCCAGTCCATCTTGAAGGCCCATCTCGGCGAGGAGCGCGCGCTCCAGTTCAAGCCCTGGCTCCAGGTCGTCGCGAACCAGCAGGCCGACTCGGTCGCCGCCGGCTCGGCACGCGGGAACCGGATCCTGGGCGCGCTGCGGGGAGCCGCGGCCATCCAGGCGATGGGCTACAACCTCAAGCTCCCGCTGCTCCATATCTCGAACCCGCTCGTGCCGATGATGCACGGGATGACGAGCGTCGGCGAAACGCTCTCGGCCGCCGCGCTCCACGCCTCGTACCTGCCGCAGCTCGTCCTGAACCTCGCGAAGCAGACCGTCCTCGATCCGCGCCACCTCTCCATCGCGCTCGCGAAGCAATCCACCGCGTGGGCGGAGTCGCGGCGGTTCGCGCTCGAGTGCTCGCCGGCGCTCCGGGAACGGAACACGACGCTCGACCATGACCTGAGCCGCGCGCTCGGGGAGATGGGCGGAGCCGAGGGACAAAGGAACCCAGTGAGGAAGGCGCTCCGGGACTTCGCGTTCTCGATGATCGCGACGATGGACCGCGTCACGGCCACGCCCATCTGGCTCGCCCGCTACTGGCAAGTGAAGGCCGAGCTCGACGGGAAGGGCTTCGCGCCCGACGAGGCCCACGAGAAGGCGGCGATCCAGGCGGACGACGTCATCCGGACCGTCCTGCCCGCGCACAACCTCGCCGAGCAGCCGGCCATCATGCGCTCGAAGCAGGGCCTCGGCGGGATGCTGCTCGCCTACGGCTACATGTCGAAGATGTACCAGCTCCGCCGCGGGCTGGTGATGCACGAGGCCTACCTCGAGTTCCACGACGAGGATGCCTCCGCGTTCGACAAGGGCTTCACCGTCGCGAAGGTCTCCGGCACGCTCATCGCCGGAGCCCTCGCGCACCAGGTGCTCGGCGACTACCTCGC
>JBBRRV010000225.1:0-3983 GCA_038246075.1 Bacteroidales bacterium | reverse complement strand
CGATTCTAAAATCCTTCCGCTCAGCCTGGATCAAGGATTTTCAATTACAAAATCCGAACCGGGTTTTATCGAAATAGCTATTCCGGGAAAGCCTTTGCTACGTGTACTCCTGACGCCTTATGCCAACGAAATGCGCCTGCGTAAAAGCCTGCAGACCGACGACCCGGAACAGCAGCTCAGAACGCTCCTGGGGGAACACTGGAAATCGGTTTCAGACCGGAACTGCGACGACAAGGGCGTCAACATTTTGCTTTCGCACCTGCTTTTTATGCCCGAAGGTGGCGTAATGCCGGAAGAACCAGACGATGAGCGATCCATAAACCACATCGGCGGTGCGCAGGTTATCTATACTTCATCCATCCCCCCTGCCATCCAATATGTTGCACTTGGTCACCTGCACCGCAAGCAAACCATTGCCACTTTGCCATGCCCGGTTGTATATTGCGGAAGCCCTGTTTCATATTCATTCGCCGAGGCCGGTCAACGCAAATATGCGATGATCGTTGAACTGGAACCCGGCACAGCCCCCCTCTTAACGCCGCTGGAACTGAATGCCGGCCGGAAACTTGAACGCAGACGCTTCGAAACGATTGACGCAGCAGCATCCTGGCTCAGGGATAACCCCAATGCCCTGGTAGAATTAACGCTGGTGTCCGACACCTTTTTACCGGGTGCCGACCGCCGACGGCTAAATGAAATTCACAACGGAATTGTGACCATTATCCCGGAAATAAGAAATGGAAATGAAGCTGAAACCTCTTCCGGGGAGAATCTGAACCCATCAAAAGGAATGACCGAACTCTTTACCGACTATTTCAGGAACAGAAAAGGGCAGGAACCCGACCAGGCCCTTCTGGATTTATTCGCCGAAATGAATGCACAGGAGGAGGAAGGATGATACCTGTTTATTTAAAAATCGCCGGCATTTATTCTTATCGTGAAACGCAGGAAATCGACTTCCGCACGCTTACGGCTTCACATCTTTTCGGTATTTTCGGCGCAGTAGGAAGCGGCAAAAGTGCGATCCTCGAAGCGATCATGTTTGCACTCTATGGCGAAACCGAAAGGCTCAACAACCGGGATTCCCGTGCATACAACATGATGAATCTCAAGAGCAACGATGCCTTCATTCAATTTGATTTCCTGGCGCCAGGCGATAAAGGATCCTACCGCGTGGTGGTAAAAGGCAAACGCAACAAGAGAGATAAAGAGGATGTAACCTTCGTTCGTTCACTATACCTGGTTTCGGGAAGTGATCTGATCCCCGTTGATACAGGAGAAATTACATCCATCCTTGGCATAAGCTATGACAATTTCAGGCGCAGTATTATCATTCCCCAGGGAAGGTTCCAGGAATTCCTGGAACTGACCGCCAAGAACCGCACCGATATGGTAAAGGAGTTATTCAACCTGCACCGCTTCGACCTTGCATTTAAAACCGGTAGGCTCCAGAAGAAAAACGACGAAGCCATCAGTAATTGTGAAGGCCGCATCCAGCAACTTGGCGATATTTCAGGGGAAGCTATCGCTGTGAAAGAGGAAGAATTAAACAGACTTTCACTTCTGCTTGGTCAAACCCGTCTTGAGTTGAAAGAGAAAGAAATCAGTGAATCGGAAATGCAGCGGCTAAGCGGCCTGCATACCGACCTGGCAAAATACCGCATCTCACTGAAGGAACTGGATGCCCAAAAAGAGGAAATTCAAAAAGCCGAGCAGCTCCTGAGCGATTTCGACGCATGTGTATCCAATTTTAAATCGGACATCGATCTGCTGGACAATCAAAGACGGCAGCTTGCAGCAGAAGAACAGCAATTTGGCAAAAAACAGGACGAACTGATTCTGGCGACACGACAGCTGGCGGAGGTTGAAAGTCGCTTTGTGCTGGCCCGGCAGTCATATGACCACCGCGAATCCATTCTTCAGCAGGCTAAAGAACTCGAACTCATTGCCCGGATCAATACTATTTTAAAAAATGCTGCTGAACAGGCTCTGCGCATCGAAAACGGCGAAAAACAGCTGAATGAAGTCACCCTGTACGGTGAAAGCCTAAAGGTAAAAGCCAGGGAGTTAACCACGCTGCAGGAAACAATGAGGACACAGCTACCCGACATTGGCAGGCTTCAACAGGCCAAGGACTGGTTTGCGAAAACCATCCTGCTGAAAGAGCGCATTGAAGCACAACGGCAAAATGAACTTTCTCTGACACAGGAATTCACTGCATCCAGACATGAACTTTCTGCCATTGTGCAAAAGCATGAGGTCCCTGCCGCCCAGACTGATAACGATTTTTCAATGCTGCTTGAGCAACTTGAAAACAGGAGACAGGAACTTATCAGTTCAAACCTTTCATATGAAGGGCAATTGCTGCATCTCGAAGTGCAGGACAAACTTAAATCCCTGGCTTCCGGACTAGAAGCAGGAAAACCCTGCCCCCTGTGCGGTTCAACAGCGCATCCCCATGTTTTAAACGTTCTGGCAGTTGAAACAGACCTGCAAAACATACGCCATCAAAAAGCAACCATTGAAACCCGTCTTGACTTACTGGGCAAATCCATTTCGCATGCAGGCTTTCTCCTGGGACAACTTGAAAAGAAACAACCTGAATTTGATGCAACATTCAAAGCCCGGTCAGAAGCCGAAACTGCGCTGCTGGCTCATGAAAAAGGTTTTGCCTGGCCAGGTCTTACAGCAGAAAAACTGAAGGAAGAATGGAAAACATTCACCACCCTTCAACAGGAAATTGAAAAGCTTAACGCACAAGTAAAGGAAACTAGCCAGGAAGCTGAATCAGCATTCGAAAAAACTAAAAAGTTCACGGAAGGTCTGGAAGGCATCAGGATTTCACACATCAGGGAACAGCAGCATGCTGAAACGCTGAGGACACAATTATCAATCCTCAACTACGATAGCTATGCAACTACCGTTGCCGAAATACTGCAGGAAAGGTCGCTGGAGCTCATGCAGCAATACAACAGTGCGAGCATTGAATTTACGGCCGCCGAAAAAACTAAAAATAATGTCACAGCTGAGGTACAGAATCTTTCGGGGATGGCAGGAAGCATGAAGCTATCTATCGGAGCGCTTACGTCGGCCATTTCAAGACTTCAAACCGAACTGAAGATCCGTGTGCTTTCATCGCGTTTTGGCAACGAAGCTGTGGTGCGCGAAATTCTTGCCTTACAACCCGATCGTGCCAATGAGCAGCAGCGTATACAGCGCTTCCGGGAAACCCTTGCATCTGTTGCCTCAGCTATTCAACAACTTGAGCTACAACTGGCAGGAAAGCCCTACGATGCGCCTGCGCATGAACAACTTAAACTGGTTATAGGCAGCCTGAAAATTACACTCGAAGATCAAAACCGGCAAAAAGGTGCAGTCGAGAATATTGTCAGGAACCTGAAACAGGCCCTTGAAGCATCATTAAAACTGAAAGCAGAGCTGGACCTGCTGGCAACGCGCCGCGAAAACCTTAAAACGCTTGCCGACCTGTTCCGCGGGCAAGGCTTTGTGAATTTTGTCTCCACGCTGCATCTTCAGAACCTTGTGAACAGTGCCAATGAACGTTTTTACAAGCTTACACGGCAGCAACTAAAGCTAGAACTCGACGCGGAAAATAATTTCCGCATCCGCGATTACCTCAACGAAGGACAATGGCGCAATGTGAAGACGCTTTCGGGCGGGCAAACCTTCCAGGCATCATTATGCCTGGCACTGGCGCTGGCCGATAACATCCAGCAAATGAACCAGGGCGGTCAGAATTTCTTCTTCCTGGATGAAGGATTCGGCACCCTTGACCGTGAATCGCTGGAACTGGTATTTGAAACACTTAAAACCCTGCGCCGCGAAAACCGCGTTGTAGGCGTGATCTCGCATGTGGAAGACCTCCAGCAGGAGATTGCTGCCTGGCTGCGCATCACACGCGACGAGGAGCATGGGAGTAGGATTTCCAAAAGTTGGGAGGGCCTGGAGGAAGTGCCTAGAGT
>JBBRRV010000224.1:0-4000 GCA_038246075.1 Bacteroidales bacterium | reverse complement strand
TCATGAATCACCAGCCGAAACGACACAGTAAGAAAACTGGCCTGCCTCCGGGAAGCCTTGTTTATACCGGTCTTCATCCCGAACCAACAAAACTCACGCTTTACCGCTTCGATCAGCAAACGTTCGAAACTTTTAACGGTATAGCAGCGCTCAAGCTGACCGATCCGGCCAAGGTAAACTGGATAAATATCAGCGGATTTGCCGACACAGCGACGATTGCGCTGATCGGCGAACAATTCGGCATTCACCCCCTCCTGCTGGAAGATATTCTCAACAGCGATCACATGCCAACGGTCGAGGAAATGGACAATTGCCTGTTTATCACCCTCAAGGTACTGGAACTCAAAAGTAACAGTGATGAACTGGAGGTGCATCATGCCAGTTTTGTGATTGGTGAACATTACCTGCTCTCATTCACCGAAACGGAGAATCAGATTTTCAAGCAGGTTATTGAGCGGCTCGAAAATGACAAAGGCAAAGCCCGTATTAAAAAAGCCGACTATCTTTCGTATCTGCTCATTGATAAGATCGTGGATAACTATTACCTGGTGCTCGACCGGCTGGAAGAAAATATGGATGCCATCGAAAGCCAGCTCCTCAAAGAACCTTCACAACGCCTTGCCGGCGAGATCATGGTGCAGAAAAAACTGCTGATCATGCTGCGTAAATCCGTGAATCCTTTCCGCGATGAAGTACGCAAGATCACACGAGAGGAATCAAAATTTGTCACGCAGGATACCTTGAAATACCTGAGTGATGTGTATGACCATCTCAATCAGATCATTCAGACCATCGATAACTTTCGCGAAATGATCTCCGATATGATGGACCTGCTGATGGCCAACAATGCCAACCGCATGAACAGCATCATGACCACGCTCACGCTGATCAGTTCTATTTTTATTCCGCTTACTTTTATCGTGGGAATCTATGGCATGAATTTCAAGTACTTTCCTGAATTGGAACTGAAATATGGCTATCCTGCGGTTATGATCATGATGCTGATGATCGGGATGGGAATGTATTTATATATGCGTCGCAAAAAATGGTTCTGACATGCCCCTGATAGGTTTACTTTCTGATACGCATGGCAGCATGCATCCTTCCGTTCCCAAATTTTTCGCCGGTTGCGACGAAATATGGCATGCCGGTGACATCGGCACTATGGCTACTGCTGAAGCGCTGCGAAACTTCAGGCCTTTGCGGGCTGTACATGGCAATATCGACGGGCATGAGCTGCGGCAGCTCTTTCCGGAGGAACTGCTGTTTACCGTGGGTGGTGTTAGCGTATATATGATCCACATCGGGGGATACCCCGGAAGGTATGAGAAAAAAGTGCGCGAAACCCTGGAAAGGGAGCGACCCAAGCTTTTCATCAGCGGACATTCGCACATACTGAAGGTCATTAATGACCCCCGCCTTGAACTGCTCCATATCAATCCGGGTGCCGCCGGAAATTCCGGATTTCATGAGGTGATTACCGCTGTCAGATTCAGCGTGGAAGCCGGCAGAATATTCGACCTTGATGTACTCGAAATAAAACGCTAAACCTCCTGGCGAACGCTGTTTCTAAGTATTTCTGTATACTTTTATTTACTTCCATGTACTTCCATGTACTTCCATGTACTTCCATGTACTTCCATGTACTTCTATGTACTTCTATGTACTTCTATGTATTTCTACGTATTTCTATCTACTTCTATGTACTTCTATGTACTTCTATGTACTTCGTAAGCCTCCGGTGAACTGCATCTAAACCATCTGACGAGGAAGCGTTATTTTTGCCCGGGAAGTAGTTTGTATAGTTGGTCAGATGGATAATTGGATATAACCGATAACGTATTTGAAAGCCACCCAAAGGGCTCCACATTGTTTATTTTGCAGGTTGCCAGGAGGGAGTAAATAATAGCTGCTTGTTGAGCTGCGTCATGAGATCCGGCAAACATATAATTTTTACGTCCCAGGGCTACTGGTCTGATACTATTTTCAATGAGGTTGTTGTCGATGATAAAGCGGCCTTCATTAATATACCGGATTAATCGCGGCCACAGGGTTAGGGTGTATGCGATGGCCTGCCCAATAGCGCTTTTGGGCAAAACATGGTTTAGTTTATTATCAAGCCATGTTTTCATCTCATTGAGCACGGGCAATGATTTTTCGTGCCGGAGCATTTTTATTTCATCATGCGACAGGTTTTGTTCACGGGCATCCCGCTCAATTTCATACAATCGGCCAAACATATGCAATGCCTCTGTGGCAAGTGCAAGGTCATTGTCCTTGGCATGTTCAAACTTGCGCCGGGCATGAGCCATACAGGCCAGTTGGGTGATATTGGCTTTATTCTTTAGATTATTGTATGCCGTGTATCCATCGGTTTGAAGGTGTCCGGTAAAGTTTTTAAGCAATTCATCAGGACCTTCACGGCTTCGTGTTTTTTGATAGTCAAACAGTACCAACTTAATTCCTGGATCGTAATAAACCCAGTGATATCCTTTGTGGGTTGCTCCTGGCTTGTCCAGGGTTTGCACCGGGATAGGTGTTTCGTCGGCCATCAGGTAATCGCTTGAGATCACCCTATTTTTGAGTGTATTGTACAATGGTTCCAGCAATTTGCAACTTGCATTGAACCATCCACCTATAGTTGATTCGGGAATGGTAAGCTGTTGGCGCTTAAATATCTGTACCTGACGATAAAACGGCAAATGGTCAACGAACTTGCTTACTAAAATATGGGCCAACAAACCTGCTCCCGCATTCCCTTTTGGAATAGGCAGCGAAGGTAGGGGAGCTATTATTATCTGGGTTTGTTCATCGTCTTGAGATATGATGTATTTAGGCCTAACGATCTTGCGTACAAATACATTGGCAGGAGTGTAATCAAGGACTTCTGTAGTGGCTTCACCTATTTTTATAGCTCCGGCGGGTAAATTTTCCGGCTCAATAACCTCGGTTTTACGGAGTAGATGTGCCGGTAATTCTAAGCGAAGAGGATGATTCTTAGGCTCCGGTTTGCTGCGCGTGTAGGTAATTTCTTCCTTTGGCGTCTCAATAACCTCTGATTCTGGAAGTTCAAAAAGTGTGGGTTGATTGGGAATTGGAGCAATAAAACGTTCACTTTTTGCGCCAAAAACCATTCGCTGCAGTTCAGCAAATTGATGTTTAAGCAAAGCAATTTGCGCTAACAATGAATCGTATTCTGCTTTGCTGATTGTTATGGTTTCTGTGCTTTCCATGAGACAAATATACACAGTAAAACCCTTGCTAAATGGCTATTCCAGCGTTAGTTATCAACATCATTTTGTTGTAAAAAACGCCTCCGTTTTTTTGTATTTCTCATCGAAATACCAGTAATTAACATAGCAAGTTCACCATAGTCCAAATTGTTGCATTCTCCTGATTTTGCGTCCAAGGGTAGCTCAAAAGTACCCTTCTCCAGCCTTTTGTAGAAAAGAACAAAGCCCCCGGTTTCCCACCGAAGCAATTTGATCCGGTTGCGGGGTTTGTTGACGAAAAGATATACATCGCCACTCATAGGATTTTGCTTTAAACGGTTTTGCACCAGCCCGCATAAGCCATCAAAACTCTTTCGCATATCTGTTGGCTCCCGGTAAAGATAATAACGGGCAGCTCCAAGGGAAAACATGGAAACTAAAAATGGATAAGTGAACGCAGTACACCTACCGGTGTTTGTAAAGGCAACTTCAATTCCACTCCATTGGGATATCGCAGACTGATGCCCTGGGTTCCGAATCCGTTTATTTGGATGAAAGCAGAATCATTATCTGTCTCTGGCTTTAATTTATTTATCCAGTAACGGAACGTTACAAGTGTAAGGTTATGTTGCGCTGCAAATTTGGATTGGCTTAGGTCACCCTCTTTCCACTGACTGATCAGTGTTTGCATTAAGGCCCTCTTTTCTATTTGAATCATGTTATTTTTGACGCAAAGTTAACATACGCAATTACGGCAGAAAAGATGCTTATCCCCGGAGGCTTACATA
>JBBRRV010000223.1:0-4033 GCA_038246075.1 Bacteroidales bacterium | reverse complement strand
CATATCCAAAAACGAGGCAAAAGAACAACTTCACCTGGACCAAAGCTTCAACTATTTATTGTTTTTTGGTTTTATCCGCGATTATAAAGGTCTTGACTTACTGCTGAAAGCATTTTCGGACGCGCGTTTTCGTAAACTTCCTCTAAGGCTGCTGGTAGCAGGAGAATTCTATTCCGACCCCAAACCTTATCTGGATCTGATCACTGAACTCGGCCTGAATGATGATGTTATCCTGAGCAACGATTTTATACCTGACAGTGAAGTATATCAGTACTTTTGCGCTGCCGACCTGGTTGTTCAGCCTTACAGGCATGCTACGCAGAGTGGTGTCACACAAATCGCCTATCACTTCAACCGCCCCATGATCATTACGGATGTAGGCGGCCTGGCAGAATTTGTACCCGAGGGAAAGGTCGGGTATGTTGTAAAGCCTGATCCGGAAAGCATAGCAGATGCCATTTTGAAGTTTTACCTGGAAAAGAAGGAAGCTGAATTCACTGAAAATGTCATCCTTGAGAAAGCCAAATATTCCTGGGACAGGATGCTTGAAACTGTCAGGGAACTTATGGTAGCGCTAAACAGCAGGATTAAAAAATAATTTAAGGCAGCCCGGATACCTTCAGTTGCAGTTCTGCGGATCATTCAGGTTCAATATATTCGATCATACTAATAAAGTACATCATAATTGCGTTCCTTGTTGAACATCAGTAATCCTGTACAACGACCGTTTTAAGCATTAATACGACTAGACCAATGATAATCAGAAGCAAAGCACCCTTACGCATCGGACTGGCAGGCGGAGGCAGCGATGTCGCACCTTATTCTGACCTTCACGGCGGTGCGATACTCAACGCCACCATCAATTTGTTTGCCTATACCTCCATTGAACCAACTACTGATGGCAAAATTACTTTTGAACTTGCCGATAAGAAGTTGATAAAGTCATTTGATACGCAAAGTTCCCTGCCAACAGATCACGCGTTCAGCCTCCATGCCGGCATCTATAACCGCATTGTGAAGGACTTCAACCTGGAGCCCTTAACTTTCAAACTGACAACTTTTGTGGATGCCCCTCCAGGATCTGGTCTTGGAACATCTTCTACGCTGGTTGTGAGCATACTTGGTGCCTTTGTTGAATGGCTCAGACTGCCGCTTGGGGAATATGATATTGCCCGGCTCGCTTATGAAGTGGAGCGGGTAGATCTGAAAATGGCAGGTGGAAAACAGGACCAATACTCCGCTACCTTTGGAGGCGTAAATTTTATGGAATTTTACAAGGACGAGAAAGTAATCGTTAATCCCCTGCGCATAAGGGAAACCTATCTGAATGAACTGTCGAACAACCTGGTGCTTTATTATACCGCCACCAGCCGACTTTCAGCCAACATCATTGCCGCACAGCAGCGTAATGTACTGAATGGAAATACGAAATCTATCGAAGCCATGCACCAGATGAAAAAGCAGGCCATCATGATGAAGGAGGCACTTCTGCGCGGAAATCTCAGCGAGATCGGAGAAATCCTGAACTACGGCTGGCATTTTAAAAAGCAGATGGCTGATGAAATCACCAATCCTATGCTCGAAGACATCTATCAGACCGCACTTCAAAACGGTGCAACCGGTGGGAAAATATCGGGTGCAGGCGGGGGAGGGTTTATGTTTTTCTATTGCCCTGATAACACGCGCTACCGTGTTTCGGAGGCCCTGGAGCACTTTGGCGGAAATGTCCAGCGATTCGATTTTACAACAACCGGTCTTACAGCCTGGACCATTTAACAATCTTTTTTCGTTTTCTGCATACATCGGTATGCGGACATTATAAATTTAACAGGAATGCGAATAAATGAAACGAACATGACAAAATCAGCCAATTCTGACGCAAAGGAGGTGGATATTATTTTGTCATGGCGTTCCATGTTACCCGTAAAAAATAAATAGTAACACATGAACCAAAAAATCATAAACGCTATCAAGGAATCTGCAGCCGTAAAAAATGCAATTCTTGAAAACAAGGGAATTATTGATACGCTGCAGACCATTGTTGAGAAAATCGTGCTGTGCTATAAAAACGGCGGGAAAGTCCTTTTTTGCGGCAATGGCGGAAGTGCTGCCGACGCGCAGCATCTTGCTGCTGAACTTTCCGGACGCTTTTATTATGATCGCGATCCATTGTATGCTGAAGCACTTCATGTAAATACCTCATACATGACGGCTGTTGCCAACGACTATTCTTACGACGAAGTCTATACCAGACTTATAAAGGCTATGGGACGCAAGGGAGATATCCTGATAGGATTGTCGACCTCGGGCAATTCCGGCAATATTCTGCGTGCACTTGCTCAAGCCAGGCAACAGGAGATGCTTACCTTTGGACTGACCGGGGAAAGCGGTGGGAAAATGAAGGAACTGTGTGATCTGACGATCCGGATTCCTTCCGCTGTCACACCCAGAATCCAGGAATCGCATATCCTTGTAGGGCATATCATCTGTGAGCTGGTTGAAGCATCACTTTTCCCAAAACCATAATCCTGAAATAATATTTAAAACCAGAACGATGGAAGCAATTATCCTTGCCGGAGGTTTTGGCACACGCCTGCGCCCTGCTGTTGCTGATCTGCCTAAATCGATGGCGGTAATCAATGACCGGCCTTTTCTTGAATACCTGCTCGACAGGCTTATTTTGGCCGGGGTGGACCATGTCATCCTGTCTGTAGGCTATATGCATGAGCATATTGAACTCCACTTTGGTTCGGTATACAAAAACATGCAGATTTCCTATGCCATCGAAACGCAGCCCCTGGGAACAGGCGGTGGAATGCGGCTGGCATTAGGGATGGCTCAATCCGATAATGTTTTGGTGCTGAATGGTGATACCCTTTTCAGACTCGACTTTCAAATGTTCTATGATTTCCATCTGGATCATAAATCCCAGTTCAGCCTAGCACTGCGGCAGGTTGACGACACCGGCCGGTATGGGACCGTGATGATTGATGCGCATGGCAGAATAGCAGGTTTTGCTGAAAAACAGGCTTCCGGGGGACCGGGGTATATCAATGCCGGTATCTACCTGTTATCTAAAAAATATTTCCTGAATTTTCCGCTGCCTGAGGTCTTTTCACTGGAAAAGGATTTTTTGGAAAAAGAATATGCTAAAGAGAATTTTTATGGGTTCCCGGGGTCGGCTTATTTTATCGACATTGGAATTCCCGAGGATTTCAGAAGGGCACAGATTGACTTTAAAAAATTATTCCCAAAAGGCGCATGAACCGAAGAAAGATAGAAAAGGGATGGTCACTGTTCCTCGATCGGGATGGTGTGATCAATACACGCATCCCCGACGATTATGTGATGAACATTGAACACTTCACATTTATTCCGGGGGTTTTGGAATCATTCCGTCGACTGTCGGAGTATTTTAACCGGATTGTGGTTGTCAGCAACCAACAGGGGATAGGCAAGGGTTTAATGTCGGAATCCACACTTGATGCGATCCATTCCCATATGATCCGTGAGGTAGACCAGGCCGGTGGCAGAATTGATAAAGTATATTTCAGTCCTGACCTCAGGGGATCACGCAGTTTTAGCCGTAAACCCAACATTGGAATGGGCCTTCGGGCCCATAAGGATTTCCCGGATATACGTTATGCGAATTGTGTGATGGTGGGTGATTCAATTTCTGATATGCAATTTGGCAGGCGACTTGGCATGTTAACCGTTTTTATCTCGCACGATTTGAAGGTGATCAGGAGCAATGCCGGTTTGATCGACCAGGCATTTTCCGATCTTTACACATTCGCCGAAAGTTTGTTCACCCGTTAAATTTACGCCATTGTCCCCTACATTTATTTTTCTTTGCTTTGTCGGCTATACCATCCTGCTCTTTGTCATTACATGGGTAACAGCTAAAAAGGCCAATAATGAGTCCTTTTTTATCGGGAATAAATCAAGTCCATGGTTTGTTGTTGCTTATGGCATGATCGGGGCTTCCCTTTCAGGTGTTACTTTTATGTCCGTCCCGGGCTGGGTAGGCGAT
>JBBRRV010000222.1:0-4144 GCA_038246075.1 Bacteroidales bacterium | reverse complement strand
TTAATTTGTTGATATCGTGATATTTACAAACTTTACAAAAAGAGCACTGTTGAAAACGCCACTTAACCTGTTAATAACCTTTGATTTTCAATAAAACAAAGAACATTGATTAAAAATAAATCGTGTTTTGAACACTCTTAATTTGAAACCTGGAATGATGAAAGTAACCATAGATAATAAAGTAATTGAAGTTGAGGAGGGGACAACCATCCTGCAGGCGGCAAGGCTGATCGGGGGAGATATTGTTCCGCCGGCCATGTGCTACTACTCCAAACTTGAAGGTTCCGGCGGGAAATGCCGGACCTGCCTTGTAAAAGTTGCCCAGGGATCGGCCAAAGATCCGCGCCCGATGCCTAAACTGGTCGCTTCCTGTAGTACTCCTGTTCAGGATGGCATGGTGGTTGAAAACATTACATCGCCCGAAGTATTGGAAGCCCGCAAAGCCATTGTGGAAATGCTGCTTATCAATCACCCGCTCGATTGCCCGGTTTGTGACCAGGCTGGAGAATGCGACCTTCAGAACCTGAGCTATAAACATGGCCTCGATGGAACACGCTATGAAGAGGAACGCAGGGAATTTAACCAGATTGATATCGGCGATAAGATAAAACTCCATATGAACCGTTGCATCTTATGCTATCGTTGCGTGTATGTTGCCGATCAGATTTCGGATAAACGCAATCATGGTGTACTTTTTCGCGGTGATGCGTCAGAAATCGGGACTTATATCGAACATGCGGTTGACAATGAATTCTCGGGGAACATCATTGACGTCTGCCCGGTTGGTGCACTTACCGACCGGACTTTTCGCTTCAAAAGCCGTGTCTGGTTCCTCAATCCAATGAATGCGCACCGCGATTGTCCTAAATGTTGCGGAAAAGTGACTGCCTGGATGTTTGGCAAGGAAATCTACCGTGTAACCGGCAGAAAGGATCAATTTGGTGAAGTGGAAGAATTCATTTGCAACGCATGCAGGTTTGAGAAAAAGGACATCCATGACTGGACCATCGAAGGACCAAGACATATTGAACGCAATTCTGTAATTTCCCAGAATCATTATGAAAAGATCGTCAAACAATCCATTATTAAACCGCTCCAGGAAACAACAGAACCTCAGGACTAACAGAAAAAGCTGATGATCACATTCAAATTCATTCTGGCCGGAACAATCCTGGCAATCAGCCTGCTGGTTGCCATGTATTCCACGCTGCTCGAGCGTAAAATGGCCGGTTTTTTCCAGGACCGCCTTGGCCCCGATCGTGCAGGCCCCTGGGGGTTGCTGCAACCTCTTGCCGATGGCGTTAAACTCTTCTTCAAGGAAGAATTCATGCCTAACACGGCAGATAAGTTTCTTTACATCCTCGGGCCTTCCCTTACCATGTTCGTTGCCTTGCTTACCAGCGCCATCATACCTTGGGGAGCCGGTGTAACTGTAAACGGAACGCATTATGCCTTTCAGGTTGCAGATATCAACATCGGCATGTTGTATGCCTTTGCCGTGGTTTCAATAGGCGTTTATGGCATAATGATCGGAGGCTGGGCCTCGAATAATAAATTTGCATTACTGGGCGCCATCCGGGCTTCCTCCCAGATGATCAGCTACGAGCTGGCCATGAGCCTTGCAATCATAGCTCTGGTAATGATGACGGGTTCGCTGAGCCTGAATGATATTGTTGCCCGCCAGCACGGTTTTAACTGGAACATCTGGTACCAACCTCTGGGCTTTTTACTCTTCCTGATATGCGCTTTTGCCGAAAGCAACCGTTCACCCTTCGATCTTCCCGAATGCGAAACTGAACTGATTGGCGGGTACCACACTGAATACAGCAGCATGAAATTAGGCTTCTACCTGTTTGCCGAATACATTAATATGTTCATTTCATCTGCCATGATCTCAACCCTGTATTTTGGCGGCTACAACTTTCCTTTCATGGATAGTCTGGGCCTTTCGCCAAATATGATCAGTATCATCGGAACAGGCGTGCTGTTCCTGAAAATCACTTTTTTTGGATTCTTTTTCATGTGGGTGCGCTGGACACTGCCACGTTTCCGCTACGACCAGCTTATGCGCCTGGGCTGGAAGAAAATGATTCCCCTGGCCATTGCAAATGTTGTTCTTACAGGATTTGTAATCATGCTAATGAGATAACCTTGAAAAATAATTCTGAGCAGGATAGAAATGCATTGAAAAGATTGATAGGATTGATAGGATTGATAGAAATACATGGAAAAGATTGAAAAGATTAAATGGATTGAAAGGATTGATAGAAACACATAGAAATACATTGAAATACATTGAGATACATTGAAATATATTGAAATATATTGAAACACATAGAAATATCTGATAATTCAATTACAAATGCTACCACTTACAAATAAGGCAAAAATAGTCTCCGACAAAAAGATGTCGTTTGCTGAACGCATATATATTCCAGGCATTGCAAAGGGCATGTGGACTACCCTGAAGCATCTCTTTGGGAAAACAACCACGATCCGTTACCCCGAAGTAAAGCGCGAATTCTCCGATATTTACCGTGGGAAACATGTGCTTAAACGCGACGATGAAGGACGCGAACGTTGCACCGCATGTGGCCTGTGTGCCGTCGCCTGCCCGGCAGAAGCCATAACGATGGTTGCAGAAGAGCGAAAACCCGGCGAAGAAAATCTGTACAGGGAAGAAAAATATGCTTCCATCTATGAAATCAACATGCTACGCTGCATCTTCTGTGGTTTGTGCGAAGAAGCCTGCCCAAAAGAAGCTATCTTTCTGACGAAAGAAATTGTTCCGTCGGATTACCACCGGGATGTTTTCATATATGGGAAGGATATCCTGCTGGAGCCGTCTGATCCAGCTAAACGCACCGATGTTTCACTCCGGCAAACGCCTGAAGTGCTTAAGTTCAAAGAAGACAAAACGCAAAAACACAATAGATAAGTTCCTTAGCTCATTTTTAATTCATTTATTGATAGCCTTATGTTCAGCCAATACCTGTTTTATTTCTTCTCGACCCTGGCCATCTTTGCCGCACTGATGGTTTTGCTTTCGCGAAAACCTATACATAGTGTGCTTTACCTTACGCTGGCTTTTTTTGCCATTGCTGCGCACTTCATCCTGCTGAATGCTCAATTTTTAGCCATTGTCAATATAATCGTATATGCAGGAGCCATTATGGTTTTGTTCCTGTTCACCGTTATGCTGCTCAACCTTAATGTGGCTGCCGAGCAACATAAATCGAAAATGGTTAAAATTACGGCGGTACTTGCCGGTGGTCTGCTGATGCTCGTTATGACCGCAGTATTGCGTAAGATGGACCTTAACATGCTGCATGATCCTTCCACAACCCAGATCGGAATGGTTAAAAATTTAGGCAAAGTACTTTTTCGTGATTTCCTGCTTCCTTTTGAGGTGACGTCCATCCTGTTCCTTTCCGCCATGGTAGGTGCCGTGATGCTTGGTAAGAAAACCGGGGATTAATAACAACATTTGGCTGTTTTATATAAAATGAACTTATATGCATGATATAACACAAAATTTCAACCTGGTATCTCTGGACCACTATTTATTCTTCTGCACTTTATTATTTACCATAGGTGTGGTTGGTGTACTCATTAAACGGAATGCCCTGGTCATCTTCATGTCCATCGAACTGATGCTCAATTCCATCAATCTGTTGTTGGTGGTTTTCTCTGTTTATCATAATGATCCTGCAGGTCAGATATTTGTATTTTTTATCATGGTTGTTTCAGCAGCTGAAGTTGCGGTTGGCCTGGCGCTGGTGGTCATGGTTTTTCGCCACACGCACAGTATTGATATTAATTTCCTGAACAGGCTCAAATGGTAGGTTACTACCATTTGCCTAACCCCGGACTTAAGTCCGGGGAGTATACCCAATGGCCTAACCCCGGACTTAAGTCCGGGGAGTATATCCGATGGAAGAACCCCGGACTTAAGTCCGGGATAATACAGCGTAACGGGCTTCAGCCCAAATTTATGAACCAGTGCGGTCAACACTTTAATAATATATGATAAATTTTATCTGGCTTATCCCACTCCTTCCGCTTGCAGGATTCCTGTTCATCGGACTGAATTACAAGCATTTATCGGTGCGCATCAGCGGATGGATTGGCAGTGCAACGGTGC
>JBBRRV010000221.1:0-4169 GCA_038246075.1 Bacteroidales bacterium | reverse complement strand
CATAGAATTTCATCGCCCCGATTCAAAATTGGGCTTTATATTCCAGGCCGGCTACGACAGCCGAAAAGGGAAATTCGACCAGGTAAAGACTCCCTGTAACTGCCCGGCAGACCTATCAACCGATCTGAGCTATATTACCATAGAGCCCAGCCTGCGTTTTGCCCCTTTCAGCTCTAATTTTTATCTGTATGCCGGCCCGCGTATTGCTATTAACCAATCCAAATCATTCACTTACAAAGTGGGGATCAATCCCAACTATCCCACGCAAACGCCTACGCCTGATGTAACGGCTGATTTCAGCGATGTGAAATCTACGCTAATATCGGCGCAAATCGGTGCAGGATTGGACATTCCACTCTCATCACAAAACCATCATACCCAATGGGTGTTCTCGCCCTTTGTCTCTTTTCATCCGTATTTTGGTCAGATACCACGCTCAATTGAAACGTGGAACATCACCACGTTGAGGGCAGGCGCTGCACTAAAGTTTGGCCGCGGTCATAAAATTGAAGTACCGGTAAAGGAAGAAGTTGTGCCCGTTGTTGTTGCAGTGGTTGAGCCTGAAGTTAAGTTTACGGTGAACGCCCCCAAGAACATTCCGGCCGAACGCAGTGTAAGGGAAATATTCCCCATTCGTAACTATGTCTTTTTCGACCTGGGCTCCACTAAAATACCGGATCGCTATGTGTTGATCCGGAAAGACCAGGTGAAGGATTTCAGGTATGACCGGCTCGTTGCTTCAGCCCCTCAGGGACAGTCGGGCCGCTCAAACCGGCAAATGATTATTTATTATAATATTCTGAACATCCTTGGCGACCGCATGGTTAAAAATCCTTCAACGTCCATTACGCTGATCGGATCATCAGAAAAAGGCTCTAAGGATGGACGCGAACTGGCCGCATCGATCAAGGTATACCTGGTAGATGTATGGGCAATAGATCCTGCCCGGATAACGATCGTTGGCCGCTCTAAACCGGAAATCCCCGCTGAACATCCGGGTGGCACCATCGACCTCGAACTGCTGCGTGCCGGAGACCGCAGGGTGTCGATCGAAAGCAATTCACCTGTGCTGCTCATGGAATTCCAGAGTGGCCCTGAAACACCGCTGAAAGCAGTAGAAATCAGCACCGTAGAGGAAGCACCCGTTGAAAGCTATATTTCTTTCAATGTTGAAGGCGAAAAGGAAGCATTCACTACATGGTCGATGGAGATCACAGATCCTGATGGCAAAATGCAATCATTCGGACCCTATACCGAAGAACAGGTCAGTATTCCTTCAAAAGCCATTTTAGGTACCCGTCCGGAAGGCGACTACAAAGTTGTGATGATCGGTCAGACCAAAAACGGCGCGGTTGTCAGGAAGGAAACCACCGAGCACATGGTACTCTGGACCCCCTCAACAAGCGAGGAAGCCATGAGGTTCAGCATTCTCTATGAGTTCAATAAATCAAAAGCCATCAAGATCTATGAAAGATACCTCCTTGATGTCGTGGTGCCAAAAATTCCTCAAGGTGGCACAGTCATCATTCAAGGTCATACGGATATTATCGGAAGCGAAGCCTATAACAAAACATTGTCAATGGACAGAGCTAATGATGTCAGAGGTATCATCGAAAAAGGGCTGGCGAAAACTGGCAGAAGCGATGTTAAATTCGAAGTGTACGGATATGGCAGGGATGAAAAACTGGCGCCCTTCGAAAACAAATATCCTGAGCAACGCTTTTACAACCGAACCGTTATCATCGATCTGCTTCCTCCAAAGTAAGCATTCCATTTAAGCATATTTACTGCTATTCAAAAGAGGCTGTCTGAAAAAAATCAGGCAGCCTCGTTTTGTATGTGTTAGTTTGACAATGCTTTGACAGATGCGAATACTGCAACAAAAAGTGTGAATATTGCAACTCTTTTTAATAATTGTGTAACTCTAAATGCTTGTAAGGTTCACACCTTTGTCCCGTGGAAATTTATTCACATCTTTAAACAAACAGATCTAAAATGAAAACAAACAGACAACGATTTTGGCAGACCGCAATCGTAGCTTCCCTATTTCTCGCAACACTCATAGGTGGTTGTAAAAAAGACGATTACGTGGAAATCCCCGGAGTATGTCCGGTTGTAGTTTCGACAAACCCTGCTTTCAATGCAACACTTGTACCGCTCACTCAAACAGTGATTAAAGCAACCTTCAATGAAAAGATGGACCCTGCCACTTTCAGCCAGGCATCTTTTACCATGGATGGCGTATTAACTAAATCTTCAGTTACAGGAACAGTGGCATATAATGTTGCTGATAGTTCTGTAAGCTTTACAACAGCAAACCGCCTAGCAATTGCCACTACTTATACCTGCACAGTTAAAGCAACTGCCAGGGATTTAAAGGGCAATGCTTTACAAGCCGATTATAAATGGGCATTCAGCACAGGTCCAACCGTTGCACCTATTGTAGTTTCTACCGACCCGCTGAACAATGCTACAGGCGTAATCCTTACTAAAACAGTCAGGGCTAACTTTAGTGTTCCTATGGATCCTTTAACGTTTGGCGCAAACACCTTTACCTTAAAAGATGGAGCAACCCCTGTTGCAGGAACTGTTTCGTTATCAGGATCAGAAGCATCCTTTCTTCCTGCAAGCCCGCTTGCATTCAATAAAGTATATACAGCTACAATTGTAACCTCAGCTAAAAATGAATCCGGTGTCGCAATGGAGAGCAATTATGTCTGGTCATTTACAACAGTAACTGCTGCAGCTTTAATCCCAGCTGTGACCCTGACCGTCCCATTAAGCGATCAATCTGATGTTAACCTGTCTAGTTTAGTTAAAGCAACTTTTAATATGCCCATGGATGCTTTGACAATCACGGCTTCGACCTTTACCTTATTTGCAGGAACAACAGCCATTTCAGGAGTAGTAACCTACGATCCCTTGACTACAGCTGCCATCTTTACACCGGATGCTGCTTTTAATGCAGGTACCACCTATACGGCAACAATCAAAACGGGCGTTAAAAATCCCGCCGGAATTGCAATTGCAGCTAACTATGTCTGGAACTTTAGTACAGGTGCAGTTGTTATACCTCCAATTGTCGGTATTGACCTTAAATCGGCTGCTGATTTTGGAATCCTTGCAGGAGTTGGCGTCAGCAATGCTGCAGGTGCTAGTGTGATTTATAATATGAATGTGGGTATCTATCCTGGTGCTCGTTCTTCAGTTACCGGATTCCCTCCTGCCACTGTTGTTAATGGAGCGATTTTCTGCTCTGATGATGCAACACCTCCCGGCATAAACGCATTATTAAATCAGGCCAAACTGGACTTAACCGCAGCTTACCTTGCTGCAGAAGGCGCAACTGACCCAGCACCAGCAACAGTAGCAGGCGATCAGGGTGGTAAAACCCTTGCACCTGGTATTTATAAATCAACTTCAACATTGCTGGTTCAGTCAGGCGACCTGACACTTGATGCCCAGGGTGATGCGAATGCCGTTTGGATCTTCCAGGTAGCTTCTGACTTTACAACTGTAGGGGGAGCTGGCGGAAATGTTATCCTTACCAATGGAGCACAGGCTAAGAACGTTTACTGGCAGGTTGGTCGCTCAGCGACTATCGGAGACTATACTTCATTTAAAGGAAACGTCCTGGCTTTAACTTCAATCACCATGAATGCATATTCAACCGCAGTGGGCAGAATGCTTGCCATCAACGGTGCTGTTGTGATGACAAGTACAAACACGATTACTAAACCGTAACTTATCATATAGCCATGATTGATGCCATCATCAATCTTTAAGGATGATGATTTTGATCATGGCTATTCATTTAAACTTTTTGAAAAAATAACTTATAACACATCATAAAGAATATGAAATCAACAATTAATTTAAAACAGAGATCACGCCTGGCGTGGTCCCCATATAGCCTGAGCATTAAAGGTCTTTTCATAGGCGCTTTGATCTTCACAGGTATCCAGGCTCCGCTTCGGGCCCAGGAGGCAAAGGATGTGCAGTACAGCAGACCATCCTGGTATTTTGGAGTTGCAGGTGGTGCAAATTTCAATTTCTACCGCGGTTCAACGCAACAATTGGATCAGAACAGAACCGTACCTACTGCTTTTCATGATGGCACCGGTGTAGGACTCTATATTGCTCCGCTTATAGAGTTTCATAAGCCCGAT
>JBBRRV010000220.1:0-4178 GCA_038246075.1 Bacteroidales bacterium | reverse complement strand
TGCCGGAAAAGCACCATCAATGATTTTCATGGCTTTCTCGATATCCGGGGCACTCACCTTGAGTTCCACACCACCGGAGATAGCCGGTTGAATGAGATTTTCGTGTGCCAGGAAACATTCAATGCCTTCTGCCTGAAGCAGATTCTGAACCAGCAATGCCCGCGCATTTGAAAGCCTGCCAATGGTGGTAACTTTTTGTTCCTGGTCGTCCATGGCGCATTATTTTTAAGGTTAATAACGAAACATTTTCTATCTCGTTATACGAAAAATAATATGCAATGGTTGGGTTTTCTTCCGATATACATTGTTTCCTTGTGTTACTTTGAATCCCAGGGATTCTGGGGCATCCGTTCCCATCAACAGATGTCCGCCGAGAATCGGAAGGGCAACATGCATGACCAGGTTTTTATCCGCTTCTGCGAGGGGGGGCGATCCTTC
This sequence comes from Bacteroidales bacterium, assembly GCA_038246075.1. Lineage (GTDB taxonomy): Bacteria > Bacteroidota > Bacteroidia > Bacteroidales > DASVHX01 > DASVHX01. The sequence continues at coordinate 3,740 of JBBRRV010000220.1, read as the reverse complement.
ATGTGCCGGCATCTCCCCGAACCGGCTCCTTTTTCCATCCACGAAATCGCCGCCAAAAACAGATTTATAAAAATTAAATACAGTTTCCGTATTCCGCGGAAAATTGAGATATGTGCTTGTGCGTGCCATAGTTTGATTGTTTTTCTATCTCTCTTTTAGTTGCCCAGCCTGTTAGTTAATGCTGCATATAAGCTTCCCTTAAAACCTTAATGTCCATTTTTTTCATCTGCAGCATGGCTTGCATGACACGTCCCGAATTCCTTCCCCGTGTTCACTTTTTCCTGTGTTTCCATGGGACTTCATTTAAGATTTTCTTAAACAAATTTGTGATACATAAAGTTTACTCATATTGTAAAAAAAAATGTATTGGGAAGGTTTCTGCCGCCAGTATCTTTTAGGCTTCGGAGATTTCATCTATGCAATCCGGGAGAAACCGGAGTAAATTGAATGTGCTGCATGGATAAAGATTCATTAAACTGCAATTTGGCTGGGCATCCGGGGTTATGAATCAGGATATTGCCTTTATCTTTGGTCACAGGTAAAAATCAGATTACACCAATACTAATCACTCCTTAAGATGGTCAACAACTTCATCCGGCAGACGCGTAAATTCCTTATCCTGATAGCTTTCTCCTTTTCGGCGTTCACGCAACTTTTTGCCCAGGCTGATCCCTGGATCATAAAGGCCGCTACAATCGATCCGTCTGCATATTACGGAATCACCGTTGCCAATGGGATGATCGGCATTGTATCCTCTCCTGAACCTTTCAAAGTGAGCAATGTTATCCTGGCAGGAACATACGATCTTTATGGCCGGGGGCGTGTCAGCAATTTCCTGAACAGCTTCAATTTGCTGAATATGTCCTTTGCCATTGACGGCGTTGGCATTGATTCTAAGTCTACAGTAAATTTCAGACAGGAGATCGATATGAAAACCGCTGCTTTTAGTTCCCTGTTTGATTATGCAGATAAGGCCAGTGTAAAATATACCTGTTATGCATTACGCCATTTGCCTTTCTGCGTACTGGCCGAAATTACCGTTACTGCAAAAAAGGATATTACCATCAACACGGCAAGTATCATGCAGGCGCCGGACGCCCTGCGCGATGTTCAGAATTACTACAATCAGATTGACCGGCCGCATGCCAGTATCGGACTGCTCACCGCGACCGCCAAAAGTCCGACAGGCAAACTTCAGCTCTGTGCTTCTACCTCATTTATGTTTACAGAGGCCCGGTCGCAGGAACCGCGGGTGATTCATGAAATGACAGATAACAACATGCACCAGATGAGATTCAGTAAAACAATTAAAGCCGGCACAAAATATTCCTTTTGCATTGTTGGAACTTCCATATCATCCGCACATCACGAAGATCCGTTGAACGAAGCGGAACGCCTGACCATTTTTGCCAGCTTGCAGGGACGCGACAGGCTTATCAGTTTTCATGAAAAAGCATGGGCCGGTCTATGGAAAAGCGATATACAGGTTGAAGGTGACGCACAGTCGCAGCAGGACCTGCATAGCATGCTGTATCACCTGTATTCCTTTGCTCGTGAAGGCAATTCATTTTCCCCTTCCCCTATGGGATTATCCGGTTTAGGGTATAACGGACATGTATTCTGGGACACCGATATCTGGATGTTCCCGGTTTACCTGGTTATGCATCCCGAAATGGCCAGATCGCTGATTGAATATCGTTTCGAGCGGCTTGAAGCGGCAAAGCGTAATGCGTTTTCGCATGGTTATAAGGGCGCCATGTATCCCTGGGAAAGTGCGGGAACAGGTGTGGAGGAAACACCGGTATGGGCGCTCTCGGGTCCTTTTGAACACCACATTACGGCCTGTGTAGCCTTTGCCGCCTGGAATTATTACTGCGTTACCCAGGACAAGGAATGGCTCAGAGAAAAAGGCTGGCCCATACTTTCCGCTACCGCTGATTTCTGGGCCAGCAGGGTCGAACGCAACGGTGCCGGGAAATATGATATCAAAAACGTTGTTGCCGCCGACGAATGGGCCGAAAATGTCGATAACAATGCCTTTACCAATGCAGCAGCCATCGTAAACCTGCAAAATGCAGCCGCCGCCTCAAAAATACTGGGTCTGACCCCAAATCCTGACTGGGACCTTGTGGCACAAAATATTCCGGTCCTCAGGCTGCCAGACGGCACTACCCAAGAACACGCCAGTTACAATGGAGAAGGCATCAAACAGGCTGATGTGAACCTCCTGGCCTACCCCCTGAAAGTAATTACGGATGATGACCAAATAAAAAAGGACCTGGAATATTATAAAGGCAGGGTCCCCGATGCAGGAACACCAGCGATGACCCAGGCTATTTTCTCCCTGCTCTATGCGCGTCTCGGCGACAGAACGGATGCCTTTCATTGGTTCCAGGAAGCCTACCTGCCAAACCTGAATCCACCCTTCAGGGTAATTGCCGAAACCAAAGGTGGCACCAATCCCTACTTTGCCACAGGTGCAGGCGGAGTTCTACAGAGCGTGCTGATGGGTTTTGGCGGCCTGGACATTACAGCAACAGGCTTAGTGCAAAAGAAACCGCTATTGCCCGCAGGATGGAAAAAGCTTACCATTACCGGGGTGGGGCCTGCCGCTAAAACATATGTGGTGAATGAATAAGAATTTTCCAGGTTTTTTAAAAATCGCCCGAAAAACTGATATACTTTTGTATCCGGGATGAAAAAAATAAAGTACCTGTTGACCGGTTTCATGCTGCTGACATCATTGCTTGTCTGCTTTGACGGGGTCTTCAATCCCGTCCCGCATGCAGATGCCAGGCAAGTACCAGTACAATCGGATGCACCTGACCTGCTGCACCACCATCACCTTTCCTTATCAGATCAGTTATTTCAGAAAACTGCTGTAGCCCGCCCGCTTCCTGAACCGACAACCGGCTTTATCCTCTTTCTATCCGACAAATCTGTCGCTGATTGCTATTTGTCTTTCGTCTGGCAACCGCCAAAATCAGCCTGATCGTTTCTACCTTTATTTTATTGGCAACTACTTGAGGCCGGATTCATGGCATGGCTGTTCCAGGATAATTCAGGCCCGGAATTAAAAAATAACAGGATGGGAACAGGAGACTTCTTAAAATCCAACTTACACAACGGAGCCCTGATAATACGCATCAGCTCAACAAAGTCCATCATCATCCGGTACATATACATAAGTATTATGAATTATTTGACAGCACTTAAAAAGAACGAAAATGGCAAGCCAAACAAATAGCATTAAAGAAAAAATGCGGGTAGCCGGACTTTCCGTATTTGCAGCCATTTTCCTGACAGGATTCAAACTCGTCATCGGCGTGCTCACCGGCAGTCTGGGGATCCTCTCTGAAGCACTCCATTCCGCATTGGATCTTGTGGCAGCAATTATCACTTATTTTTCGGTAAGGATATCCGACAAGCCTGCAGACAGGCAACACCAATTCGGGCACGGTAAAATTGAGAACTTCTCGGCCCTCCTTGAAACGCTTTTGCTGGTGATTACCTGCGTCTGGATTATCTTTGAGGCAGTTCAAAGGCTGATTACAGGCAATGTACATCTGGAAGTAACCGCATGGAGTTATATCGTGGTCGTTTCTTCCATCATCATCGATGTGACGCGATCGCGAGCCTTATACAAGGTTGCGCGAAAATACAACAGTCAGGCCCTTGAAGCCGATGCGCTGCATTTTTCGACAGATATCTGGAGTTCGGCGGTTGTACTGGTCGGATTA
>JBBRRV010000219.1:0-4234 GCA_038246075.1 Bacteroidales bacterium | reverse complement strand
TAATTGTTGAATCTACGCTGAAAAATACTACTCCTGCCACAAAGGCGCAAAGGCTCAAAGGTTCACAAAGATAATTCGCTTTGTCATACTTCTTCGTGCATCTTTGTGTCTTCGTGTCTTCGTGGCAATTCTCTTTCCTTTTGTTTTTGAAGTGAACGAAGTTTTTAATTATTAACTGCCTGATAATATTTGCGTATTTATTTCAATGTATTTCAATGTATTTCAATGTATTTCTATCTATATCTACTTATATCTTTTAAAAAACCATGACCAACCAAATGACTTCTTCATCCATTATCAGTCAAACTATATCCTATGTAAAACAGGAACTTGAACATGCAGAAGGCGGTCACGACTGGTGGCACATCTATCGGGTATGGAAAACAAGCCTGGAAATAGCCGGATCTGTCGAGGCGGATCTGCTGGTGGTTGAATTGGCTGCCTTGCTGCACGACATTGCCGATTCCAAGTTCCATGCCGGCGATGAAACCCTTGGGCCGCTGAAGGCAGGATCGTTCTTAGGATCCATCGGTGTTGATCCTGCTGTAATAGCGCACGTGCTGAATATCATTGAAAATATCTCCTTCAAAGGCGGAAAAGAGCAGCAGCATTTTTCTTCCGTTGAACTCGACATCGTCCAGGATGCCGACCGGCTGGATGCCATAGGAGCTATCGGCATAGCCCGAGCCTTCAACTACGGCGGATACAAGGGAAGGGAAATATATAATCCCGGAATAACGGCAGATTTAACGATGAATAAGGAACAATACAAGAACAGCGCTGCCCCCACGATCAATCATTTTTACGAGAAGCTGCTTCTGCTGAAGGACCGGATGAATACCGACCCCGGCAAAAGGATGGCTGCCAGCAGGCATGCCTTCATGTTGCAGTACCTCGAACAGTTTTATGCTGAATTTGAAGGGAAAAGATAGCTGCAGGGGAAATCGTTCAATCCTGTCAATCCTTTCAATCCTTTCAATCTTTTCAATCCTTTCAATCCTTTCAATCCCTTCAATCCTTTCAATCCCCTCGAGGAATGCAATTCTCCAGAAAATATTTTGAGCTCCGGTCGCAATTCAATCCTGATGCGGCACGCACCGCTTTTCCCGGTTCGGGAATCGTTTGTCACAGTTTTGAGTTTAATTCCACCTATGACATTGATACGCCCAAAGGAATGAAGACGCCTGAGTCAACCGACAATGTGATATTTGAAGTTCCGGATGACGCCATCACTGAAAATAAGTCATTCACCTACTATATTTTCACACCCGGTACCGAAACGAAATACCGGAAGGCCATACTACTGCTGCACGGACTGAATGAACGCAGCTGGGTTAAATACCTGGCATGGGCCTATTATCTTGCCGAACAGACGGGTCACCCGGTGATCCTGTTCCCCATTGCTTTCCACATGAACCGTTCACCTCAAGTCTGGGGAAACCCGCGCATGATGCAACCCATACTTGCCCGGCGCAGTCAAAAGTACGGGAAAGATCCTGTGTCCACCTTTGCGAATGTCGCCCTCAGCGAGCGGCTCAGTGAAGACCCGCTCAGGTTTTACAATTCGGGGCAGCAGAGTGCTGAAGATCTTGTCGTTCTCAGCCGGCAGATCAGCCACGGGGAACATCCGCTGTTTGAAAAGTCGGCATCGGTCGATGTTTTTGCCTATTCCATCGGAGCCTTTCTGGCGCAAATCCTCTTCCTTGCCAATCCTGAAGGATTGTTTAGCGGCTCAAAGCTCTTCCTGTTTTGTGGTGGTGCGTTCTTCAACGAGATGAATGGCGTTTCAAAACTGATCATGGATAAACAGGCATTCAGCAGGCTGTTGAATTTTTACGTTCATGAGATTACGCGGGGAACTGACGGATCAGAACCTTTAGCTGACTTCATGAAGAAAACGCGTCTCGGCCAGGGTTTCATGGCCATGCTGGCACCCGGCATGATGCAACATTTCAGGGAGGACCGCTTCAGGCAGATCGGTGATAAGATACAGGCGGTATCACTTTCAGATGACCGGGTCATCCCGGCCCATCAGATTGTAGCGGCGCTCGGGGAAGGGTCCGACATTGAAATTATGGATTTCCCCTTTGGGTATTCGCATGAATCGCCCTTCCCGTTGAACAACAGTCTTGAGTTCCCATTTGTAGACGAAGCTTTTGAGAAAGTATTCAGCAAGGCGGCCAGTTTTCTGCGTTGAAGCTGTGCATAAGAAATTAAAAATTTTTTATGTTTAAGAATTTGTAGCAATGTTTTTATACTAAAAACACTCCCCATGTAGAGTATGAGAAAATAGACGCGAACTCAATTTAAAAAATTATATTATGAATATACAACCCATAAAATCAGAATTAGATTATCAAAATGCTTTTACAAACGCTTTCTGTATGGCGTATATTTCTTATATTTGAATATAAACGCCACGCATATGATGAAAATTTCCAAAATTAACCACGGGGATCAGGATCGGATCATGGTAGAATTTCCTTTTGACAAGGAGAAAATTATATTGATCAAACAGATTCATGGCGCTACCTGGAGTCAGTCTCTAAAAGCATGGCATATTCCCTTCACACGCGAAGCGTATGAAAATTTAATGACAATGTTTCCTGAGGCAGAGGGAAGTATACCAGCGTTCTCAAAGCCAATTAAGGAAGCGGAAGATAAAGAACAGCTTCCTTTAAATATCAATGATAAAAATAGTAATGCGAAAATTGCAGGAACATTTAAACGGCTGGAAAATACTGAAGGACAAGCTCCTTCAGTAACAGTGAAAGATGTAAACATTGAAGTTGCCGGACGAAAAATATTTTTGCGATTGCCTAAAAATGATGATGATACCCGTTTTATTCTTTCTCTCAGATATAGCAAGTGGGATAAGATGAATTACCAATGGATCGTGCCAGATTATCCGGGCAATCTGGACCTTTTAAAAGACCGGTTTGGGTCAAGGGTTAACCGACTTATCATACATGAAACTACCCATATAAATGTTCAGGGTCTTAAGCGTGATATTGAGCGAAACGAAATATTGATCATTCGTACGTTAGCTGGTCGTCTAAAATTGATTTTTGGTTTTGACAATGAAATAGCAATGCTGCTGAGGGGATTTGCTTTTCACCGTTGGGATGCAACGAATAAATGGTGGACAGTTCCCTGGTCGGAGAAATATTTATCCGAAATCCGTGAACTTGCTGAAGCAAAAGGTATGAAGATTACCTATGAGGAGGAACCAAAAGGAGATAAAGGAGTGCCACGTGTGTCTCCAATGGATGTTCCAAATTACAGGCGCTGTCCGGATGAGATGGTTCAAAAACTCATTGAGATGCGTTATAGCAATTCAACGCTGAAGACCTATTCCAATATGTTCGAAGAATTTATAAACTTTTATTTCAGGTTGGATATCAATACCATTGACGAAAAGCAGATCATAGCGTTTCTGCGATTCCTGGTGAATGAACGAAAAGTTTCGGGTACCTATCAAAATCAGGCCATAAACGCCATCAAATTTTATTATGAAAAAGTATTGGGAGGGCAGCGCAAATTTTATTTTATAGACCGGCCGCGTAAAGAGCGTAAACTACCTGAAGTACTAAATATAGAAGAAGTAAAACAAATATTTGCTGCTGTAAAAAACAAGAAACATCGTACGATAATCATGTTAGGTTACTCTGCGGGACTGAGACTGGGAGAAATAATACGGTTAAAAATCAATGATTTTGACCGTGAACGAATGCAAATCCGCATCGAACAGGCGAAAGGAAAAAAAGACAGGTACACCAAACTTTCGCTTAAATTTTTACCTGTTATGGATGACTATCTGAAAGAGTACCACCCGAAGGAATATTTGTTCGAAGGGGCAACAGGAGATGAATACTCTCCCCGAAGCATCCAGAATATGATACGGGATATTGTTGCAAAAACAGGAATTACGAAACATGTGACAATGCACACATTGAGGCATACATTTGCAACCCACAGTCTTGAAAATGGTGTTGATCTGCGTTATATACAGGCGATGCTGGGACACGAAAGCAGCAAGACCACTGAAATTTATACACATATCACCACCAAGGGCTTTGACCAGATACAAAGCCCACTTGACACGATAGATTTTTAACAAATTATATCGTTATAATCCAAATAGTTATATATTTAACGTGTGAGAAAAGCAGTTAAACTTGCTACCACGCACAAGTCAGATATAAACGCCACCGTGGCGTTTATACAAACGTTA
>JBBRRV010000218.1:0-4243 GCA_038246075.1 Bacteroidales bacterium | reverse complement strand
TTTCAATTGTTTCTTCTGGCTGTCATAACTGCCGGTAATTAGTCCCGGCTGGAATTCCTTCAATTCGGGAATGATGACTCCCGTGAGCAGGGGATGGCTGCGAAGTTGTATTTCAAAGTCAAAACTTTGCATTTCAGTTTTTGATACCGCTTTTATAACCGACAAAGGAAAATAATTGTTAATGAAACTACTCAGCTCATCCGAAAGGTCAAACGGCGATTGAATTCCTGTATATTTTATATCAGCAAGCGCACTTCTGACATTTAATTTACTGTGACCCGGTGTATTTACAGACGTGATGCTGACAGAATCGAGCGGATATTGTTTTCCATCGTCAGTGACGATAACTTTTTTAATGATAGCAAATCCATTCAATTTATCTGGTGCTCCGCCTTTCAAATCTGCTACAAGTGTCAGACCTATCCGGATATCATCTTTGCTTAGATTGAGTTTTTGAAGGTCGGCCCCCTGCAGATCCAGACGGAATTTATACTGACCCTTATCCGGACTGAAATTTACCAGTCCATCAAAGTCAAATACAGCATTTACATCATTCAGATTTATTTTACCTTCGAATTCCTGAGTTGTAATATTGCCGTCTATCTTAAGGTCATGGTAAGTATATTTATTGAGGTTGATCTGTGAAACAGCTGCCTTTATTTTTGCCTTTAAGGTATTTTGGTCGAGACCATGGCCATTCATTTCTGCCGTCAATGATACACTACCATACCTTGCTTTGTTTTTCAATAAACTGCCAAGATCAAAATTAGCCAGGTTTGCTTTGGCACGGAAATTTTCATTTTTGTCGACAGTTGCTGTAATATTTGCTGATCCGAAGCTGCTATTCATATCCATGGCAGCAACAAAAGATTTTAACTTTCCTTTAAAAACAACCTGCAGGCCAATGTTTTCAGGAAGCTCTATATTCCCGGGAATTGAAGGCCCGGCCATCATGATGATATCTTTCTTACCCGAATTTATTTTCAGATTGGGAAAATTAAAATTTGCAGTTTTGACATCGGGAAGTCCCGCAATACTGAAATCAGTAGTGATCAATGTATTAGATCCTGTTCGGATTACCAGGTTATTTCCCCTGAGATTATTAACAGGCCCGTGTATTTTCCCTGAAACGTTGGTCATATTGGACCCGTTCTTGAAAAAGGCTTGTTTGGTAAGTGTGGCATTAAAATAGGTAATGTCGGAATTCAGTATGCTTGCTTTTCGTATATCTAAATCCAGGATCAGGAATTGCAGCGAATCCTTTAATGAACTCAATGACATGTATCGTGCTTTCAGGTCAGCATCTAATACTGAATGGGCTGTCCTGACCTTAAGCTTGTATGCCGTTACGGAATGTGGGTCCATTGTAAATTCCGTTTCAAAATTTTGAATAAAATATTTATTTTTATCGACAGCTGAAAAATTTAATATCGACGCTTCTGTTTTGACAGCCGAATAATAAATATGTTTTGCTTCCAACGATAAATGCCGGTAATCAATATGATTAAAATCAAACGCATTCTTTATAACCGCTCGGTTATCTACATTGTAAGCAATTGAATTATCATCGAGATCGATGCGCTTTATCGAAACGACCCAGTCACTCTTTGCTGTCGGTGCAATAACTGCAGTATCTGCTGCGACATTATCTTTTTTATTGTAATGAATATTGCTTTTTGCTAAAGACAAGTTGCCAATGGCAACTTTTTGTTTTTCTAAATCGATAGCGGCATCTTTTAAGGTAAATTCGTTAATACTTGCGATAATCGATTGTTTACCAACTGAATCCGCATATATAATATGTGTATCATTGATTTGTATCTTATTTGCCGTTATGCGGGGTAAAGCTCCTGAGGACTTTGATGATGATTCTTTTATCGGTTTATTGATCCGCACATTGGCGTTTAAATTTTCTATGATCAATTCATCGATAGTATAAACGGAATTTGCCAGGTCAAGCCTGTTCATGCTTAGTTTTAAGTATTTAAGCGTTGCCATTACATTTCTGCCGGCATAAACATCATTATAGTGCAGCCTGATGTGCTCTAAATTGACCCGATCAATGCTGAATGTCCATTTGGATTTTTTTTCAGGTTCGGTTATTTTAGGCAGGGTGGTATCACTAAATGCCTTAAGCAGGAAATTATAGTTGAATAGCGAATCTGTTGTGGAACTGTTCAGATTGAGCGTTACGCCTTCCAATGAGAGGGAACTGATATTTATGCTATGATGGAAAAGGCCTCTAAATGAAATGCTTAATTTGGTTTGACCGGCATACAACAGCGTGTCTTTTTTAGCGTCTTCCAGGTAAACCCCGTCAATGACGACTGATTTTGGAAAGGAAATGCTGATATTCTTCAGCTCAACCTTTGTATGTGTTTTACTGCTGACAAAGGTAGTAGCATAGCGGGAGAGCTTTGTCTGAATTGCAGGAATCTGGATAATGACGGCAATCATAATGAATAGCATAACAAAGCCTATGACTACCCATAAAATTACTTTTACAATGACTTTTAATAAGGAAACCGCTTTATTCATTTAATTCATATAGGCGAAGCTTGTTTCTGAGCACAACAATTTCATCCTGCATCGCATTGATGTGCTCTAACAGATGCGTGATGCTCTCTATACCTTCAAGGTTAATATCTAGATCGTAGTAGAAGTGGATAAATTTCTCCAGTTGCTGAAGCTGCGCTGCATCAATGTACCAGGCTTCTTCAATGGTCGTAATCTCGATGAGTCCGGTTTCCCTTAATGAACTGATAAAGGAAATTTCGATGTTGTGATTGGAACAAAATACATCTATGGCGATTAAATTTTCTGTCTGCATTGTTTCCGCTGTTAATTATAATTTTGCCAATTCAGTGAATAATGCTTTTTGCTTAGCAGTTAAATTAGTCGGAATTATAATGTTATAGGTTACATATAAATCTCCAAATTTCCCTTCATCTTTGTACACCGGGAACCCTTTCCCTTTCAGTTTAATTTTATGGCCATTCTGTGTTTCAGGCTTTACGGTAAGTTTTACTTTACCGGTAAGGGTTTCCAGGGTGATTTCGCCACCCAGCACTGCGGTGTATAAATCCAAATCTGCAGTTGAATAAAGATTATCCGCCAAACGTCGGATGCCTGGGTGGTTGGTAACGGTGAATGAGATGTAAAGATCTCCATTTGGTCCGCCATTTACGCCTGCCCCGCCGTGCCCGGGAATCTTTATTATTTGGCCATTTTCAATTCCGGCAGGGATGGTAATTCTGATGTTTTTCCCGTTAACGGTTAAGGTTTGTTTATGGGTTTTAAAGGCATCAAGGAGGTCGAGATGCAATTCTGCATTGTAATCTGTTCCTCTGTATTTAGGATGTCTGCTGCTGCCAGCACCTGCGCTTCCGCCAAACATGGATTCGAAAAAACCGGAAAAATCACCTTCGGGTTCCGCACCGCTGTAACTGGTTCTGCGTGAACCTGATGATTGTTGCTGGTACTGGCTTGCTTTTTCGTATTCTTCACCATGTTGCCAATCCTTTCCATACTGATCGTATTTCTTTCTTTTTTCAGGATCGCTCAGTACTTCATTTGCTTCATTGATCTGCTGAAACTTCCTGTTGGCATCTTTATCATTTGGATTCAGATCGGGATGGTATTTTCTGGCCATTTTCCGGTAGGCACTCTTGATGTCCTTTGCCGTGGCTGTTTTAGCTATTCCCAGGGTCTTATAATAGTCGACGAAATCCATGTATATTTTGAATTATGTTATTCAGGCTTTATGGGATGGGTAATCGGTATATCCTTTTTCACCGGGGGTATAGAACAAATCCATTTTGAGTTCCTGTGACAAAGGCCAGTTGTTTTTAAACCTTCCGACAAGATCGGGATTATTAATAAACGGTCGCCCAAAGGCTACCAGGTCAGCCATTCCGCTTTGAATATCAGCCTCTGCACGCTCCCTGTCATAACCTCCTGAAAGGATAATGCTGTTTTTAAAAGTACTGCGGATAAGTTTCTTCATCTCCAGAGGTACCTCGGGAGCACCCATGGCGGAATGATCGACAAGATGGATATAGGCAATATCAATATTGTTTAGCCGTTCGGCAAGGTATTTATAGGTGGCGTCGATTTCGGGGTAATGTGGCATATCACTGGCCACCCCATAAGGTGATAAACGAATGCCGGTTTTATCCTCTCCGATGGCCTCTGCAACAGCAGTTACAACTTCAATCATAAAGCGGCACCTGTTTTCAATACT
>JBBRRV010000217.1:0-4258 GCA_038246075.1 Bacteroidales bacterium | reverse complement strand
TTTTGCGTATGGGTAAACTTTTTTGACATTGTACACCAGCCTGTTGAATTTCCTGGCTTCAGAAGGGTTTACACTGGCATCCTGCTTCGTGATAAACACTTCCGATAAATCAATCATAGGGATGGTATCACCTTCAACAACAAGTGCTTTAACATCCTGTCCGCCTACCTGCTGACAAGCTGCATAGTGCCAGCCCGTGACAAGCATAGAGATCAGTATGATTAACTTTTTCATTCCGAGATATGAATTTCAATAATTATGCCAAAGCTATAACAGCATACAGGAACATATTATTGAGTAGTCGTAAAAAAAAAGGTGGCTCCCAGGCCACCTTGTGTTGAATAGAATCTGATGTTAAGCTACCTTAAGCCTGGCAATGTTCGTTTTTTGCAGCTTTTCAGCTGCGTAGGCAGAAGTGATCACCAATTTATACAATTCTCCTTCCCCGGGAAGCTCAAACATGGCATCGGTAAGAATAGATTCCATGATGGAGCGTAATCCACGTGCACCAAGTTTAAACTCTATTGCTTTATCAACAATAAACTCCAGTACATTGCCTGTAAAAGTGAGTTCAATATTATCCATTGCAAAAAGCTTCGTGAACTGTTTTACCAGCGCATTTTTAGGTTCAGTCAGAATCTTGATGAGCGTTTCCCTGTCGAGCGGACTCAGATAGGTAACTACCGGAAAACGACCAACCAGTTCAGGGATAAGTCCAAAACTCTTCAAATCCTGGGGAGCTACATACTGCAACAGGTTCTCCTTGTCAATTTCGTCCTTATCGCGTTTGTTGGAATATCCCACCAGGTTTGTCTGCATGCGCGCGGCTATCTTCTTGTCGATGCCGTTAAATGCACCTCCTGTGATAAACAGGATGTTCTGGGTATTCACCTGGATCATTTTCTGTTCAGGATGCTTGCGGCCACCCTGAGGCGGCACATTGATATCTGCACCCTCGAGCAGTTTAAGTAAAGCCTGCTGAACGCCTTCACCGGATACATCGCGTGTAATAGAAGGGTTATCACTTTTGCGGGCAATTTTGTCGATCTCATCGATAAATACAATGCCTTTTTCGGCGGCAGCAACATTAAAATCAGCTGCCTGCAGAAGTCGGGATAATATGCTTTCAACATCCTCCCCTACATAACCTGCTTCAGTAAGCACGGTGGCATCAGCTATGCAGAAAGGAACGTGCAGCATCTTTGCGATAGTTCGCGCCAGTAAGGTTTTACCTGTGCCTGTTTCGCCCACAAGGATGATGTTTGATTTTTCAATCTCCACATCGTCTTTGTCTTTGCCTTCAGGCTGGTTTATACGCTTATAATGATTGTAAACAGCAACGGAAATGATTCTTTTGGCGTCCTCCTGACCAATTACATATTGATCGAGGTATTGCTTTATTTCGAGCGGTTTGGGTATGTCGTATCGGCCTAGATCCTTGGTTTTTTTCTGAGCCAACTCCTCGGTGAGGATTTCGCGCGCCTGATCGATGCAATAATCGCATATATGAGCTTCAAGCCCGGCGATAAGCATATTGGTGTCATGTTTGGGCCTCCCGCAAAATGCACAGTGTTCTTCTTTCTTGGCCATGGGATAAATTAAATCTTAATTTCGAATGTATATTGTTATGCTACGGGTGGTGTCCGCTGCAAAATCTCATCGATCATGCCATAAGTCTTAGCTTCTTCGGCGGTCATCCAGTAATCGCGGTCCGAATCTTTTTCAATCTTCTTGAAGGTCTGCCCCGAATGCTGAGCTATGATTTCGTAAAGTTCCTTCTTAAGTTTCAGAATTTCGCGTGTCGTAATTTCGATATCTGAAGCCTGTCCTTCGGCACCGCCCATCGGCTGATGAATAAGGATACGTGAATGCTTCAGTGCTGTTCTCTTACCGGCTTTCCCGGCGCATAGCAATACTGCACCCATTGAAGCAGCCATACCGGTACAAATGGTGGCTACATCAGGGCCGATATACTGCATGGTATCGTATATACCGAGGCCTGCATAAACTGAACCGCCTGGTGTATTCAGGTAGATCTGGATGTCGCGTTTCGAATCAACAGATTCCAGAAACAGCAACTGAGCCTGGATAATATTTGCCACGTAATCATCGATGGGAACTCCCAGGAAAATAATCCTGTCCATCATCAGTCGCGAAAAAACGTCCATTGTGGCAATGTTCAACTGGCGCTCCTCAATAATGGTGGGCGATATATAACCTGCTCCGTAAACGGAGGTATAACGATCGAGTGTCAGGCTGCTGATGCCGCGATGGCGAACAGCATATTTTCTGAATTCATTGTTAATCATGCTTTTTGCTTTTATTGGTTTACAGAAGCTAAATTAATAAAATCCTCGTAGCTAATTTCTTTCTCCACCAATTTTAGCGTTGATTTCATGAGGTCATTTAACTTCTGCTCATATAGTTTATCGTTTATTTTACGAACTTCTTCCTTGTTCTTCATGATTGTTTCGGCAATGGTATCAAACCTTTTTTCAGTTTCCGGATCAATCTCTTCCTTGGAGTTGCCTGGTTTGAAATAACCTTTGATGAAGTTCTTTATTTCAGTATCTGTTACAACAAGGTTGTGGTCGCGGATAATCTTGTTTTCGATCAGCTGCCACTTCATCGATTCTGCAAAGCGGTCATATTCTTCGTCTACAGCTTCAGGGGTAAGTTTTCCCTGGTTGTTGTCGAGCAACCAGCGTTTCATGAATGCATCAGGGAGTGTGATGTTGGCATCCTTGATCAACTGTTTCACGGCGTTATTCACGAACAATTTATCGGTATCGGCTTCAAAGGCTACAGCAGCTTCACCGCGGATTTTTTCGCGGAATGCTTCGGCAGTTGTTATGCCTGATTCAGGATAAACCAGATCAAAAAGAACCTGATCTATGGGTGCAGGATCCATTCTGCTGATTTCCTGCAGCGTAAAACGGAAATCCGACTGCATCTGTGCTGCGGATTCTTTATCAAGATCGAGCAATGTGGACAGATTGGTAACATTCTCAATGGCTTTGGCCGGATTGAAGTCAATCGATTCGCCTGCCTTGAGTCCGGCAAACCTGGCTTTTTCTTTCTCATCCAAAATCTGGTCGGTAGAAAATGAGTTGGTGCAGGTATGCCCGTTGTCAAGGGCATTGCCATCTGCGTCGAGTTCCACAAATTCACCCTTGAGCGAATCGCCGGCGGCAGAAACTTCGGCATTGATCATTTTTCCGTTGCGGCGGCAGATATCAGCAACATAGTTATCCACCATGCCTTCATCAACTTTGATTTTAAAGTAGTCTACAGCTGTTTTATCGGAAAATTCGAAATTAAATTCGGGCATCAGGCCCAGGTCGAAATAGAATTCAAGGTCCTTTTCTTCATCACCGTCAAATTCAGGGGTACGTTCATCGTTGGCCAATGGCTGTCCGAGAATTTCGATCTTGTTTTCAGTGATATAATTGTTCAGTGACTCGCCGAGAAGTTTGTTCAGCTCATCAGCAAAGACAGAACTTCCGTACATTTTTTTTACCATTCCGAAAGGCACTTTACCTGGCCTGAATCCCGGGATGTTGGCTTTGCGCTGATAATCCTTCAGTATTTTATTGACCTGATCGTTATAATCAGCAGGGCTGACTTCGATTTTAATGGTGGCGGTGAGTTCACCGGTGCTTTCTTGCGTAATTTTCATTTACAATAATAATTTGTCGTGTAGTAATAATGTTGATTACCGTTCATTATCAGGCTTATATTCCAAAATAACACCCCCTGAATGAAGGGTGCAAAGGTAGGGATTTTTTTTTAGCTGCCAATATATCGTTGGTATTGAACCTATGTACTTTCAATTTGTTTATTGGAAAACTAAATGAATTATGCGCACGAACACGCTAAGAATGCTGGCACTCTCGGTGATGATGCTTTCATTCCTTACATCCTGTGCCCGGGCACAGCAAAAAACAACTAAGAATATGGATGAATTATCAGGCAATATTTCAAATGCCGACACGGCCGTTTTTGGCGGCGGATGCTTCTGGTGTGTGGAAGCCATTTATACTGAACTCAAAGGTGTTCTTTCAGTTACTTCCGGGTATTCGGGCGGTTATGAAAAGAATCCTTCCTACAGTCTGGTCTGCACCGGCACAACTGGTCATGCCGAAGTCTGCCAGATCCTTTATGACCCTAAGGTTATCAGTTATGATAAATTGCTGGAAGTTTTCTGGACCGTGCACGATCCCACCCAGCTCAACCGGCAGGGAGCTGATGTCGGAAA
>JBBRRV010000216.1:0-4266 GCA_038246075.1 Bacteroidales bacterium | reverse complement strand
TTTAGGCGTCTCGTTTAATAACTTCTCTGCCAGCAACATTTTCCGTAAAGGAGCATGGCGTCCAATCCCATCGGGTGACGGGCAGAAAGTGTCGCTCAGGCTGCAATCATATGGCGCAGGGTACATCAGTTACAGCGCATCGTTTACAGAACCATGGCTTGGTGGCAATAAACCAACCTCACTCAGCGGTTCCTATTTCCATTCACTTTATACCAACGGACAAGTTAAATCTAATCCCGCTTTCGGTTCGTTCCGCACCGATGGATTTTCCCTCATGCTCGGTAAGCGGCTGCAATGGCCCGACGATTTTTTCAGTCTTGGGCAAAGTGTAAGCATGGAAATATACCGGCTTCAGAATTATGCGAACATTTTCACCTTCGGAAAAGGATTCGGGACGTACAACAATTTATCCTATACGCTTAGTCTCTCACGGTCGTCCATTGATGCACCTATATTTACGACATCCGGTTCTGATATTTCATTCTCAGTCAAATTAACGCCTCCATATTCTGCCTTTAGTAAAAAGGACTACAGCACTTTAGAGGATACCGAGAAGTATCGCTGGATTGAATACCATGAATGGTCTTTTAATGCAGCCTTCTACAAGCAACTGCAAGGAAAGCTGGTATTCATGTTCCGCACCAAGTCTTCATTCCTGGGGCTTTATAACCGTCAGATCGGTGTAACACCATTTAACCGTTATTTCCTTGGTGGCGACGGGCTTTCCGCAACCAACAATCTTGACGGCCGCAAAATCGTTGGATTCAGGGGCTATCAGAACGAAACACTGACCCCGGATTATTATACGAACAAGAATGAAGGCGGAACAATCTATAATAAAAACACATTTGAACTAAGGTACCCGATTTCACTCAACCCCAGTTCAACCATTTATATGCTGGCATTTCTGGAAGCAGGAAATGACTGGAAGGATTTCAAAACCTTCAATCCTTTTGATATCAAGCGTTCTGCCGGTTTCGGAGTCAGGGTTTTCCTGCCTATGTTTGGTATTTTGGGTCTCGATTGGGGTTATGGCTTTGATGCAATCCCCGGAATTCCTGCTGCAAATAAAGGACAGTTCCATTTCTCCATGAATCAGTCAATCGATTAGCATTGAATAGCAACGCAGAAAACAGCTGCATCAGTGAATGATTCATTTTTAACCCGGAAGGGGATAAGGCAGCTGCAGCGGAAAATATTATTTCCTTTCTGATTTGGCAGGTTTTTTGATTCATATTTTCTAATTCTATCCCGGGCCAAACAATTGCCTGGCTAAGTCAAACATAAAACCGGAAAACCCTATGAAAAAAATTGTATTGGCCATTGCCCTTGTGCTGGCAAGCTTCTCTTTCGCCTCTGCCCAGAAATACGCTTATGTGGATACCGATTATATTCTCGATAATATTCCTGAATATGGCGATGCCAAGACATCCCTGGATGAACTTTCAGCCACCTGGCAAAAGGAAATTGAATCCAAATTCACCGATATCGATAAACTTTATAAAGCATTTCAAACAGAATCTGTGCTGCTTCCTGAGGATGTTAAGAAGAAGAAAGAGGAAGAAATCGTGAAGAAAGAAAAGGAAGTTAAAGATTTACAGAAACAACGTTTTGGCAAAGAAGGAGACCTTTTCAAAAAACGTCAGGAACTGGTGAAGCCTATACAGGAGAAGATTTATAATGCTATAGAACAGATTGCCTCGGACGAAGGTTATGCTGTAATCTTCGACAAAGCCGGCAGCCTCTCGATGATATATACCAATCCGAAATTCGACATCAGCGAAAACATACTCAGTAAGATGGGCTATACCTATAATGCACGTCCCGAAAAAGGTAAAGCTAAAGCAACACAAAAGAATAAATAACAGGTAAAGTATCTGATCATGTGGATATCACGTGATTTTTTATAATTTTGCCACTTCATAATCAATTATACTTAAACCAGAATTTAAAAATGAGAAACTACATCAAAATTATTGCAGTCGTTGCTTTTGCAGTATTATCATGCAATGTCAGCGCACAAAAGAACCAGAAATTTGGTCATCTCGACTTTGCCAAGTTGTATGCTGCAATGCCGGGTCAGGATTCGGTAAAATCGAAAATGCAGACTTATGTAAAATCCATTCAGGATCAATATGCTGTCATGCAGAAAGAATACGAAGCGAAACTGACTGATTATACGGCAAACAAGGAAACGATGTCGAGTATCATTAAACAAACCAAAGAAAAAGAATTAATGGATTTGCAGGGCAGGATGGAAGCTTTCCAGGGATCAGCACAGCAGGCTATGTCCGAAAAGGAGAGCGAACTTACAGCACCTATTATCGATAAGGCAAAAGTAGCCGTAAAAGCTGTTGCAAAAGACAATGGTTATTCATACGTTTTCAACAGTACCGAAGGTTTGTTGTTATATGCCGAACCAAATGATGATATCATGACATTGGTGAAGAAAAAACTTGGATTAAATTAGTGTTTTAACTTTTCCGTTTTCATTCCAATCAAAAGCCCGGGAGTTTTCCGGGCTTTTTTGGTTGATGAATTGATGTGGTAGTGTTATTTCCTTATATGGGCACAATGGTGTCGTCGTGCCAGCTGGCATAAAGCGTATAACTTTTTGATATCCGGTTTACCTGCCCTTCGAGGAGTTCCTTATCAATGGTTTTGATCTTTCTGGCCGGAACACCTGCATATACACTTCCTGATTCGACCAGTGTGTTTTGAGCGATGAGCGCTCCGGCAGCCACAATTGAATTGCTCTCAACCACTGCGCCATCCATTACGATAGCTCCCATGCCTATTAATACATTGTCCTGGATCGTACAGCCATGAATGATCGCATTATGGGCAATGGATACATTATTGCCAATGGTAACCGGCCATTTCTGATAGGTACAGTGAATAACCGCACCATCCTGGATGTTCACATTGTTGCCGATGTGGATAAAATGCACATCTCCGCGCACCACAGCATTGAACCAAACGCTGCAATTATCACCCATTTCCACTTCACCAACAACAGTGGCATTCTCTGCGAAGAAACAGTTTTTGCCAAATTTAGGGGCAATTCCTTTTACTGATCGGATAAGAGCCATTGTTTTGAAAGGTTTGAAAGGTTTGTAAGGTTTGTAAGGGTTGAAAGGTTTTAATCGTTTGAATTGTTTGAAACCAACCACATAATCCACCTGCTGTAAACTATTACGCGTTATCATTACCCACTTTAGGATAATCAATTGAAAAGTGCAATCCACGGCTTTCTTTGCGCTCCCTGGCCATTTTGATGATCAGGTAAGCTACATTGATAAGGTTCCGAACCTCGCAGAGTTTTTCGGTAAGGATGGATCTTATGTAAAGCTCTTCCGTTTCACGGTATAGGATGGCCAGGCGAATGAAAGCCCTGTTGAGACGCAGGTTCGACCGCACAATGCCAACATAATTGGTCATGATGCCCTGCAGTTCTTTCAGCGTTTGTGTAATCAGGATCATTTCTTCATTCATCACGGTGCCTTCAGCATTCCAGTCGGGGATGGCCTCGCAAAAATGGATACCTGAAATTACTTCAGATGCATGTAAGCTGGCCCTGTGGGAAAAAACCAGCGATTCGAGAAGTGAATTGGAAGCAAGCCTGTTGGCGCCATGCAAGCCAGTGGAAGAACATTCGCCACTGGCATAAAGGTTAAGAATACTGCTGCGGCCGTATTCGTCAACTTTAATTCCTCCGCAGGTGTAATGGGCACAAGGAACAACCGGTATCATCTCCTTGGCAATGTCGATGCCAATGCTGAGGCATTTGGCATAAACACCGGGAAAATGGTCAAGAAGGTCGGTTTTAGAGATATGACGGGCATCAAGGTATATATGATCATCACCTGAAATCTTAAGCTCGTTATCAATGGCTCTCGCAACAATATCACGCGGAGCCAGCGAAAGGCGCGGATCGTATTTCTGCATGAATTCGCGGCCATCCATGGTTTTCAATATGGCCCCGAAGCCGCGTAATGCTTCTGTGATCAGGAAAGATGGCTTTTCGGAGGGATTGTATAGGGAGGTGGGATGGAACTGAATAAATTCCATATTCTCAACCACGCCTTTAGCCCTGTGCACCATGGCAATGCCATCACCAGTAGCAATGGAAGGATTGGTTGTGGTAGCATAAACATTACCTGCCCCGCCGGTAGCCAGCAGGGTTGTTTTAGCAAGAATGGTGTCGATGCAGTTGTTGGCCTTGTCGAGCACATATGCTCCGTAACAGGTAATGTCAGGCGTGCG
>JBBRRV010000215.1:0-4277 GCA_038246075.1 Bacteroidales bacterium | reverse complement strand
AATGCAAATAAACTGGTTTACCGTAATAGCGCAGATCCTTAATTTCCTCTTGTTGGTTTGGTTATTGAAGCGGTTTCTTTATAAGCCAATACTCAAAGCCATTGAAGAACGTGAAGGAAAGATTGCCTCGCAAATAAAGGATGCTGAAGCGAAAGAAAAATCAGCTAAAAAAGAACAGGCTGAATTTAGCAAGAAAAATGAAACGTTCGATAAGCAAAAAAAGGAGCTAATGGAAAAAGCTGTTGCCGAAACCAATGAGGAACGGGAAAAGCTCCTTGAAACTGCAAGAAACGATGCTGCTGAGTTACGTTCGAAACTGGAAAAAGCTTTAAATGAAATGCAGGAAAATCTGAATCGCGACCTTGCGCAAAAAACACAGCATGAAGTTTTTGAAATAGCAAGAAAAACACTTGCGGACCTTGCTTCCGTAAGCCTTGAAGAACAATCGGCCAACATCTTCATAAAGCGTATCAATGAACTTAAAAAGGAAGAGAAGAAGCAGTTTATAGATGCTTTTAAATCAGGTTCAAGTCCGGTTCTTGTACAAAGCGCGTTCGATTTACCGGAGAAACAGCAAACCGATATTAAAAACGCAGTAAATGAAATTCTTGGCTCTGATACTCATTTCCAATTTAAAACCGCACCCCAAATAGTCAGTGGTATTGAACTTTCTTCAAATGGTTATAAACTAGCATGGAGTATTTCAGAATATTTAAAGTCGCTGCAAAAGAGTATTTCCGAAACGATGAAAGAAGAATCAAATAAAGAATAATATGCAAGTAAACCAATTTAAAAAAACGATAAATACCACATTCGATGAGTTGGAGAAAGGCAGAAAAAAGTACACGCTTTCCTTTGAACCCCGCGAAGTTGGTTATGTTGTTAGTGTATCGGCGGGAATTGTCAAAATTTCTGGTCTTCCAGGCGTTGGCTTTGAAGAACTGTTAAAGTTTCCGGGCGGTTTATTTAGCATAGCCTACAACATTGATGAAGATGAAATAGGCGCTATTCTTCTTGGTGAAGATGCTCTTTTGAATGCGGGTGATGAAGTTGAACGTACAGGCCGTGTAACGGATATACCTGTCGATAATTCTTTAATTGGAAGAGTGATTAATCCATTGGGCGAACCTATGGATGGTAAAAGTATCGTTTCATTTAAGCAACGACTGCCGATTGAACGACCTGCACATGCCATCATGGATCGCGATACGGTTTCCATTCCATTGCAAACAGGATTAAAGGTTATTGATGCACTCATTCCTATTGGCCGGGGACAACGTGAATTGATTTTAGGTGACAGGCAGACAGGCAAAACAGCCATTGCCATTGATACAATTCTTAATCAACACGACAAAAATGTGCTGTGTGTTTATTGTGCCATTGGTCAGCGGGCATCGTCAATTGCAAAAGTAATTGCAAACCTGCAGGAAAAAGGGGCGATGGAATATACCATTGTGGTTACAACCGAAGGAAACAATGCACCAGGCTTAAAATATATAGCTCCTTATGCAGCAACAAGCATTGCCGAATATTTTATGGAACAAGGTCGAGATGTACTAATTGTTTATGATGATCTTACACATCATGCACGTGCTTACCGCGAACTTTCTCTTTTGCTGAGACGTCCTCCTGGACGTGAAGCATTTCCAGGCGATATTTTTTATATCCATTCACGATTATTGGAACGTTCAACTCACCTAAGTGATAAACTTAAAGGTGGTTCTTTAACAGCTTTACCAATTATTGAGACAGAAGCTCAAAATATATCAGCGTACATACCTACAAATCTGATATCCATTACCGATGGACAAATTTACCTTTCCCCTAAACTATTTGAATTAGGGATATTGCCTGCTGTAGATGTGGGTAAATCCGTTTCGCGTGTTGGAGGCAAAGCACAATTACCGGCATATCGTTCTATTACAGGTAACCTGAAATTGGATTACTCTCAGTTTGAGGAATTAGAGTCATTTTCACGTTTCGGCACACGAATGGATGAAGCTACAAAAAAAATTATTGAGCGTGGTAAGCGAATCCGGATGTGTCTAAAACAACAGGAACTTCAACCCATGTCTGTTCCTGAACAAATAGTGATACTTCTTGCATTGACCAGCGGGCTTTTCGATACGGTACCCATTGACAAAATGAAGGAGGCACAGGCTGAACTAAAGAAAATGAACGATGAACTTCCAGCCGAAATTCTGAAAAGCTTAGTATCAGATAAAGAATTGAGCAGTGCTGACCGTGAAACAATTTTGAAAATGGCCGGGAATATACTTGACCCTTTTCAGGAAAAGCCTGAATCAGACCCAAACGATAACAATACGTAATGGAAACACAAGCAAGTTTACATCGGAAACTGAACGGTGCCACAGACCTCAAATCTGTGGTCAGGTCGATGAAAGCGATGGCAGCATCAAATATCGGGCAATATGAGTTGGCTGTCAGTTCTCTTGGCGATTATTACCTGGCTGTTTCTTTGGGTATCATTGCCTATTTCAGACAGGAAAAAATTGATATTATAACCGAACAAAACCCACCCAAGGAAAACAACGAGAAATCAATTTTTGCCGTTGTTTTTGGTTCAGACCAAGGTTTAGTGGGTCAATTTAATGATTCGCTTAGCGAATTTGTATCTCAATCACTCCATTACTTACCGGGCAAAAAAGAAATATGGGCAGTAGGCGAACGTGTTCAATTGCTGCTTTCAGATATGGGTTATGCTACCACACAGCTTCTCCTTGTTCCAAATTCCGTAAATGCAATAACACCACTTGTTCAGCAAATTTTAGTAAAAAGTGAAGAAAATTTTGACAAGGGAAATGCAACGGAAGTATATATTTTTCATAATCAACCAAAGTCAGGGGCAGGTTACGAACCTGTAATTCAGCGACTACTTCCTTTGGATGAAAAATGGAGGCAATCGCTTACAGAGCTTAAATGGCCCACAAAACTGATACCGCAGGTTATTGGAGGAATTAAGCCAACCTTATTGGCGCTTATTCATGCCTATCTTTTTGCAACCTTGTTTAAGGCATGCGCCGAGTCGTTAGCCAGCGAAAACGCAAGTCGTTTAGCTGCCATGCAACGCGCCGAAAAAAATATTGACGAATTACTGGCTGATCTTACCCATAAGTTTCATAGTTTACGCCAAAGCTCCATCGATGAAGAATTGTTTGATGTGGTAGCAGGGTATGAAATGTTATCGAAAGACCATTCCTAATGAAAAAAATTCGGGAATAACACTTAAAAATTTAAGTTCCTACGATGAATCGTTGAATTCGATTTTGAAGAAGTACCAATCAGATCACCCAAAAAATTAATCTTTGAATATTTTATCAATGGTACTTGCCAGATCGAAATCCAGCTGAGTTATACCCTTCGCTTCATGGTTGGTTAATGATATACTAACTTTGTTGTAAGAATTACTCCAATCAGGATGGTGGTTCAGCTTCTCGGCTTCGAGAGCTACTGCAGTCATAAATGAAAAGGCTTCAACAAAGGTTTTGAACTTAAGATCTCTGTTAATTGTATTTTTCCCAAGTGACCAGTCTTTTAAATGAAGTTTCAAAAATTCGGCAACTTCCTGTTCTGAAAACGTTTTCATAATTTCGTTTTTAAAATTGTTTCTAAATCGACCTTTGCCCATTTCAACCGTATCAGAAAAACCAGGCAAATTCATAAATTGATAAACAATATAGAATCTAAAATGTTCATAATAAATACATTAAATTCTAAATTAAATAAACCACGGAACAAATGGAGCCGGAGTGCCATTAGTAAATTTATTACTTAAATGAGTAGCTATGAAATATAGAACAGAAAAAGACACGATGGGTGAAGTGCTTGTCCCCGCCGACAAATACTGGGGCGCACAGACTGAGCGGTCAAGGAATAACTTCAGGATTGGAACTGAAGCCAGTATGCCATTGGAAATCATCTATGCTTTTGCATTGCTGAAAAAAGCAGCAGCGCATACCAACTTCGAGTTGGGTGTACTATCTATAGAAAAGCGCGATCTGATTTCAAAAATATGCAACGAAATCCTTGAAGGAATGCTCGATGACCAGTTTCCATTAGTCATCTGGCAAACTGGTTCAGGTACACAAAGCAATATGAATGTCAATGAAGTAATCGCTAATCGTGCACATGTATTGTCTGGGGGTAGGTTGACAGATTCGGAAAAAGTGCTTCATCCGAATGACGATGTCAACAAGTCGCAATCAACGAATGATACTTTTCCGACAGCCATGAATCTTGCTGCCTATAAAATGGTT
>JBBRRV010000214.1:0-4296 GCA_038246075.1 Bacteroidales bacterium | reverse complement strand
CCCCTTTTATTATTACGCCTTTGGAATGGCTGTATCGGAAGTGATGATTGATGTGCTTACGGGCCGCTGCAGTTTGTTGCGCAGTGATATTCTTCATGATGTCGGCGATTCAATCAATCCTGAAATTGATAAGGGCCAGGTGGAAGGTGGGTTTATACAGGGTGTTGGCTGGGTTACCAATGAACAAATGAAATGGGATCAATATGGCAACCAGTTGACCCATTCCCCCGACACTTACAAAATCCCTACAGTGAACGATATCCCCAAAGATTTCCGAGTGCAGTTGTTAAAGGGTATATCTGATCCCGGAACCATACGCCGGAGTAAGGCTGTTGGCGAACCACCGTTGATGCTGGCATTCTCAGTGTGGCTCGCGATCAAGGATGCTATATCCGCAGTGGGGAATCACACCGTGGAGCCTGATTTTGAGCTGCCGGCCACTTACGAAGTGATCCTGCTGTCGGCTGAAAAATTAAAAAGAAAAATACTATCCGGCGATAAAATACTGGCGTAAACTAAAAATATTAACAGTAATTAACCATGCAGTTCTGCCGGGTCGGGTAGGTCTTAATGAGGCCAGAAATCAGGTTTTACATTTTTTCCACCCAGCGAGAGGCAATTCACACATTCTTCGCTAAGTTGCGTCAATGTATAATTTTTGGTCAATTTGTCCGTCATAAGATAAACAGGATAATCATCCAGACCCAATGCAGCAAACCCTCTTACAAGAAATACGGGGTTACAGTATGTATTGAAATCCAGCAGCAGGCCCGGGACATTGCGTATGAATATTCTTTTAGACTTCATGGAAGTTGCACCAAAAAAACCCAGCACATCAACTTCAGGGTGTGTGAGGTTATGTAAATTTCCTTTGAGCTTCAATGGTTGCTTTGCGTATAAACCACCCTCCTGGCTGCTGTTGATGCGCAGCTGGTCCCAGTAAATGTATGCCGCTTCACTCAGCGCATATTGTTTGATCAGCAGGCTGTAGCCATACGCGAGCCTTGAAGTGCGGTTGCTCACAAAATGCAGAGGAAGCATGGCGTATTTGTTTTCAACCAGGTTATTGGTGGACAGTGTAAAGATGTCGGCCACCTTTAAGGTGGACCAGCAAACTTGTCTTGAATAATCAGGAGGCGACACTTTATGGACCTTTCCATCATAATACCATTCAAGCGGATATTCGGCATGGTATTCCCAGGTTTCAACTGCTTCCCATCGGTAATAATGGCTTTCAAAGCCTGCAGCGTTCAGGTCAACATAAAATTGTATTCCCCTGGTGAGTTGCCCTGGATTCTTACCCGGCAGGTCCTTTCGTAAAAAGTAGACGGAATCCACTTTCGGACATTCATTCATTTGGTCGAAATCAGATTCAATCACATCACCGGTTGGGGTCGTCAATTTTACCTTGTAAGAAATCCCGGCAACGATAAGGCCTGGATTTATCATGGTGGTATAATCTCCAAGTCCCATGTCCTGCATGGGGAATTCGTTACCCTTATTGTCGAGTATCTTCACAGAACAGCCGGTTACCGGAAGGTATTTTGGATCACCTATCAGCGAAGTCATGGATACATTGAGCGTTTGTGCGCCACCGTCATCTGTTAACTGTCCGGTTATGACATATTTTTGCACATCACGCGGATTAATATCCGGGTTGAATGGCTTGATGCAGGAAGAAACCAGCAGTGCCATCATTAAAAATGGAAACATCAGGTTAATCCGGATACCACATACCTGGAAAACTGGGCTTAACTGCATGCTTAATTATTTATAAGCTTTTAATAAAAGATAATATGGCATTAGTTTGCTTGTTTAACCTCAAATTCCTTTGTCCGGGTAAAGATTCCGCCATCTGTGGTCTTACCTTTCAGGACAATGGTGTAATGTCCGGGTGTATCGGGCGTAGTAAAAGAAAAGTTTGCATTGTTGCCAGCGTCCAGTTTAAGGTTAGGATCCCAATAGAGTGTGTTGCGCGCATCCGGAATATTGGGTGAAACTACGCTGTTTACTTCACAGATTTGCTGATCTGACACGAAAAGATAATTCAGGAAAATGCCTGATGCCGGCAGATCGATACCGGCAAAATCACCGCGTTTCGAAATGATGCTTAAAATTCCGCCATACGTGATATCGCCTTTCACATATGGCACATTCAGCACTTCAATGCGTGCGATGCTCTGCGGCGAAACAGCGAGTATCTTCTCTGGATCGTTTATAGCCACCCAATCTACCATTACGAGCGGATCGAAAATGGCCATTTCGGCCTGGGTGCCAAAAACCTTAAAGTATTTTTCGCCGTGCCGTTTCCTTACTTTCACCAAAGTGGGTAATTCGTTAAAATATTCCTCCAGGGTTGGCAATTGAACGTAATTGTCGATACTCACGATGTCGGTAGGTGTGCCGTAGAATGCCACGTCGGCCTTCTCCTCATCGTTTGAAAAAGGAATGGTATCTGGGGCAAAAACCTGTTCCAGCCTTGTATTCATTGCCATCTGATAAGCCACAGCACGCTCATCTGCCGTAAGTTTAAAAACAGGTGAGGGCATATGAACAGGCACTGCACAAAAGTCGTTATCCACTAATATTTTAGGATGCATATCGGCAGTATTTTCCGCACAAAGGAACAAATCTCTGTATCCATTATAGTTGGGCAGGGAGAAAAAATATCGGCCGGCAGAATCAGTCTGCATGGCCATAAAGTCGCGGCCATGACCAATGATAGAAAGATTGATGCGTGTATTGGCCAGCGCATTTCCACTTCTATTATCCTTCACAACACCCGTAACGGAAACACCACCCGTTTCAGGATAATAGCGCATTGCAGTTACCTGGTGCTGAATAACCGGTAGTTGAAGCGTATTTTCCGAAGAAGTTGCTTCCGGGATCACAGAAATGCACAACTGCTCACTTAAAGCAGTGCCAGGGGCCTTTATGGATACATTGACACGCTGGCGAGGCGCAAACTCATTTTTACCGATGGTTATCGTTTTAGTATCTGCAGTATTAGCGGCATTTACCGGTTTTTTTTCAAAGCCGGAAGTGTCTTTTCCGATCATCACATCGGTTCTTAATGGATTAACGATCTTTATGCCTGCATAGGAATATGCTTCAGGGCCCAGATTGCGCATGTACTTGGTGTATGTCCGCAGGTAATATACGCCGCTGATGATATCTTTAGGAATAGTTAGGCACCCTTCGGATGCATTATTCACCAGGGCAAATTTGCTGCCTGCCACACTTTTGCCATCGGGGGAGATGAGCTCAGCATACAAAATAAGACTTAGCTGGGACTGTTGCCGGTCATAGGATGAAAGGAAGGCTGAAAAGTGCACTTCTTCCCCTGCAATATACAGCATGCGATCGGTGAATAAATTCACTTTTTCTTCCGACGGATATAATTTACCCGGCTGACCTTTTACGGTAACAGCTGCTGTCAGGAGCAACAACAGCAAACATATGATACTATGGTTTATTCTTTTCATTTTCTTATGGCCAGAAAGAAGGTTTGATATTGTTTCCTCCGCGTGAACGACAATCCACGCATTCTTTAGCAAGCACTATACGTTTGGGGCCGCTAAAAGTCCCCATAAGGTAAAGGGGATACTGTGAAGGGCTATAAGCGGCATATCCGTCCTTACCCAGTGTATCCCAAGTGCATGTTGGCGAATATGTGAGTGGAAGATCAGGTACATTTTTGATGAACACCCTTTTTGTCTTCACCGATGAAGCGCCGAAAAAGCCAAGCACATCAACTCCGGGATTGGTGATGTTATGCAGATTTCCTTTGATGGCCAGGGGTTGTTTGGCATAAAGACCACCCTGCTGGGTGCTGTTAATGCGTAGTTGATCCCAGTAATTGTAGGCTTGTTCGCTGAGCCCATATTGTTTGACCAGCAGGCTATAGCCATAAACGAGCCTAGGGCCTTCACTCCCGACAAAATTCAGGGGGAATCTGAAGTATTTATTTTCCGCCAGGTTCCCGGTGGATAGTGTGAAGATCGTATTTATGTTTGCGGTCGTCCAACATATCTGCATCGAATAATCGGGTGGCCATACGTGATGTGTTGTACCATCATAATACCATTGTAGCTCGTAATCGGCATGATGTTCCCATGTCTCGGTTACCTCCCAGCGGAAATTGCGGCTTTGCTTAGCCGTACCTTTTAAATCGAGATAGAACTCAATTCCGTTGAAGGTTTTTCCTGTGTTGGCGGTTTGCATGGCCTTCTTGTCATAATAAACGGAGTCAACATCAGGGCATTCTTTCAGCTGGTCGAAATCAGAGGAAATATG
>JBBRRV010000213.1:0-4311 GCA_038246075.1 Bacteroidales bacterium | reverse complement strand
GGAATTTTCGTAGTTTTCAAAGGGAGGCTCTCAGCGCGGGCCTGTGTAAGCGATACAGAAGCCAGGGCTGGCCTGTGGGTTGGCGCGGCTTGTGTCGCGTGCAGAGCCGACCTGTGGGAAAACAAGAAAATTACGTGGAGTCTTGAATTTTTGGTTCTTTTTGTTCAAGCAAAAAGAACGTAAAAAAAATAAGATATTGAAGGTTCTATAAAGAGCCCCTCGACTCCCCTTCGGCTTCGCTCAGGGCAGGCTTCTCGGGGTGACCATGCATATTATGGCGACTCCGGTACATATCCTTGCAGAAAAAAAGAAAATTATACGAAGTCTTGAATTTTTGGTTCTTTTTGTTCAAGCAAAAAGAACGAACAAAATAAATAATAAGCTTATCGTTGCAAACAGCGGAAAACGCATGCGAGTCAGACACAAGTCACAGACTTGCGCCAGCCAGGTGCAAAAAGAACATGAAAAATAAAAAACAAGTTTATCGTTGCAAACAGTGGAAGACGCGTGCGAGTCAGGCACAAGTCACAGGCTTGCGCCAGCCAGGTGCAAAAAGAACACGAAAAAATGGCACCAGCCAGGTTAAAATGAAAATTTGTCAAACACTATTCAACAAAAAGAGCCCTGATCTTCAGGGCTCTTTCTATTCAGGATCATCATGTCAGCATGTCCGGCAACCCCGGTCATGCATGCAACTACAATTATTTTTCGCTTGTGCTGGTGGTGTTCAGCTTCTTGAATGTCATGTACCAGCTTAACTGGTAAATGTCCTTGTCATTACCGGGGCCAAGGTTATGGACCTCGTCGATGGATTTAAGATAGGGGATCATCACATCATCCCCAGGCTTCCAGTTGGCCGGCGTTAAAACCTTATTGTGGTCGGAGGTTTGCAGTGCCACAACGGTCCTGAGAACCTCATCCATATTTCTTCCGATTTCCATGGGATAGAAATAGATGGCACGCACCTTGTTTTTAGGATCAATGATAAATACACCCCTGACGTCTTTTGAGGTACTGGTTTGCGCATGTAGCATTCCGTATTCTTTTGAAGCGTACCAGGTGTTGTCGTCAATCAGCGGGAAATTGATCTTCACTGGATCTCTCCCCTTATATTTGATCGTCTCCATCGAATTTTTCCAGCTGTTGTGTTTGTATAGCGTGTCGGTTGATATCACGGCGATTTTAACACCCAGCTTATCAAAATCCGGCTGCATCTGAGCAAGTTCCAGGATCTCAGATGAGCAAACCGGTGTGAAATCGGCAGGGTGACTGAAGAGGATTTTCCACTTGTTACCAAAATCACCCGGGAAGGTGATCTCCCCGTTGGTGGATTGTGCAGTGAAGGATGGTGCATCAGCCCCAATCAAGGGTATCTTCGATGAGGTATTTTCCTGGGACCATGACTGGTTAACAGCGAAAAACAATACTATGGCAATAATGATTCTACTTTTCATGATGTACAGTTTTAATGAATAATTGCATTGATTGATCAGTAGACAACCAAAAAATATGCAGTTATCTACATTTGTGCTCATAAACAACCCGGATCACATTTTGTCAGTGATGCCTGTGAAATATTTCACAGAATTAACTGTCCATTAGGATTTCAATTTGCGCATTGGTAGGTTTAAAACAAAGCGTGGTTCGTAGGCGTGAGAAAGAGGAAACCACAGAGGCGCGGAGGAGTGAAAAGTGATCCCGATAGCTATCGGTAGTGAAAAGTGAAAAATGAAAAGTGAAAGAACTACTTAGGCACTAAGGACTATCATTCGTTATCGAATGATAATTAAATAATTATGGAACAGCATTTGAAAAAAAAATGATGCTGGCGCGCGTCTCCTGACGCGTGACTGATCCACAATTATCATCCGTAATTTTAAAGATACCGGTACATATTATATTATTGACACACGCGCCGGGAGACGCGCGAACATTTTTTTTGTAACTTTAGTCACCATGTCAGACAAATACAAAATATTCGATGGCCATGATGCATATTTTGTCACTTTCACAATTGTGAAATGGATCAAAGTGCTGGATGATGATAATTATAAACGCATTGTACTTGATGCCATCAGGTATTACCAGAAGTATAAGAACCTTATTGTATATGGGTATTGCATTATGCCTAACCATGTGCATATGATCATTCAGGCTGGCGGCAAATTCACAGTATCGGAAATCATGCGGGATATAAAGAAATTTACATCCAGGACTATTGTCAGCAAACTGGAACAAGAAAAACCTGACGGGTATTTAGACATGCTGAAACAATTCAGAGAAACAGGATGGGGATTAAAACGAATTAAAACAAATAAAGTGTGGCAGGACGGTAATAGGGCAAAATTGCTATATTCTAATAAATTCCTTACAGAAAAGCTTTCCTATATTCATAGTAATCCGGTTAAAAAAGGAATGTGTTCTGATCCATGGGACTATACTTTCAGTTCTGCCACCAACTATGCCGAAATGGAATCATTGATTGAAGTCGAATTATTAAGCATCTAGTCAATATGTTGGTGCATCAGGCAGCAGATGAGCTTTTGGCTTGTGCACCGGCAGTGATGTGAATGTGAATAAATCATTAGCAGATTTTCGGCGCGCGCGTCTCCCGACGCGTGCGAGCTTGGTCGTATTATTGACACAGGATTATTTACAGTAAAAACATAAATTATTCCATTAAAATATTACTTTTGTCGGCCATTAGAAATAGGGTTTAAAACCCTTATCTTTGTAATGTTAACAAAAATCTCGTCCTGCATATGCTCTTGATCAATACACTAAAATCACTGCTGGACTTTGTATTCGGAGATGGGTTGCATGTTTTGTTGGGCGGTGGCCTCAGACAGAGCCTGGCATTGGTTTCCGCATTTACGATTACATGGCTTTCCGTTCCCAGCATCGTTAAGCTGGCCGCCGAAAAGAAACTTTTTGATGAACCGGGCCACCGGAAATCACATACACATGCTACACCTACACTGGGCGGCATTTCCATCTTTGCCGGTCTTACCATATCAGTACTTATATTCGGACGCATCCCTGCCTTTCCGCAATTACAATATGTATTCGCAGGACTGCTGGTCATCTTTTTCATCGGCCTGAAGGATGATGTCATGGGCATCTCCCCCTGGAAAAAACTTTACGGGCAGATACTGGCAGCCTTTATCCTTATCATCCTTGGCCAGATTCGCATCACCAGCCTGCATGGACTATTTGGCATTTATGGACTCGATGCCATGGGCAGCATGTTCATTTCATTCTTTGTGATTATCGTCATCGTCAACGCCATTAACCTTATCGACGGCATCGACGGACTGGCTTCCGGACTGGCGATTGTTGCCTTCGGAACGTTTGGCATCTGGTTCTACTACATGGGAGCAACAGAATACAGTATTGTGGCAGCTGCCGTTTTAGGCTCTCTGATATCCTTTTTCTATTTTAATGTTTTCGGAACTTCAAATAAAATTTTCATGGGTGACACAGGGTCGCTTATGCTGGGCTTTATTCTGGCTACTTTCGTCATCCGCTTCAATGAACTGAACATTGACCCCAATACCTCATGGCATGTCACTGCAGCACCTGTGGTTTCCTTCGGCATCCTGATGATCCCATTGTTTGATACAGCACGTATATTCCTGTTGCGGGTCATGAGGGGCGGCACACCCTTCAAAGCCGACAGAAATCACCTGCATCACCTGTTACTCAACCTGAAACTTTCCCATCTGAACGCTTCATTGATCCTCATCACCGTTAACCTGCTGTTTATCTTGGCAGTATTCAAGCTTCAGTTCCTGGGCATGAACTGGTTGCTGCTGATCATTATGCTGGCCGGATCATTGCTTTCCCTGGGTCTGCATATGCTTGTATCACGCAGGATCCGCAGGCATAACGTCCTGTATCCCCAAAAACAGCCCTACCATGTGCTGGAACCTATCTCCGCTACCGTTGAGTCTGAGCTCTCGGAAAAGCCGGTCAAGGAGCTGAAGAAGGTCTGATGCATTGCTGATTTCCCGCTCCGCTCGTGTGATCGCCGGGTACTGTTGATAATCAATCGTTTATTAAGTAACAGGTCGACGGCATTCGAAAAAAAAGCGATGCTGGCGCGCGTCTCCTGACGCGTGACTGATCCACAATTATCATCCGTAATATTTAAAATAGCTGTGCATTTATCTGGAAACGCCTGGTTGCCGATCGTAATCAAACGTTTATTAAATAACAGGTCGACGGCATTCGAAAAAAAAGCGATGCTGGCGCGCGTCTCCTGACGCGTGACTGATCCACAATTATCATCCGTAATATTTAAAATAGCTG
>JBBRRV010000212.1:0-4387 GCA_038246075.1 Bacteroidales bacterium | reverse complement strand
GGTATTGTCCTGAACTTGTTGGGCTGATTTTGAAGTGTAAGTTTTCATTGGTCATTGTGGCATTTTGAAAATGTACGACCATAAAAAAAAGCCTTATCGGCTTTCTTTTTAAAAGGTTCAGTAAGGAAAATCATCCTCTGGCTCCGGCTGTGATTGCATTTTCTTCGATGCTTTTCCTACCTTTTTCTTTGGTTGCGCTGCAGGTTCTTTGTCTTTGGACTCTTCGGGTTGAACCTTGGTCTGGAAGTAACAGGTATGTGTTCTGCCGAATTTGTCAGCTTCTTTCAGCCGTGCAATTTCGAAACTGAGGTATTTTACGCCGTCTTTGTTTTCGAAAACTGCGGCTTCGATGTATTCAAACGGCAATACTACTTTCACGATGTCAAGAATCTGTTCTTGTATTACCATATTGAAAGTGAATTGATCAACAAAAGTAACCTCTATTCTCAAACTATCAACCGTTTCTTATAATAGAGTCTTCTTTAATAAGACCTTCAAGAACACGGAATCTATATTTTGGCGTCCATACAATATGGTATGTACAACGATAAATGACATGACTTAATTTCTTAAAATTGCTCATGCCACGAAATTAACAATTTTCAGGCATAGCCGTTTATACATAACCAACCACCAAAGGAGGTGGTTTTAAAGTTCATAATTAATGAGCTGTACGGGCGGTAATTGTTTCTATGGCACATAGCGTAATCCATTTTTCAATATTTGACAATTCTTCGGCATATTCCTTTTCAAAATCAAGCATCACAATTTTACGAATTGTGATGATCCTGGCATTAACAGTTGAATTTGCAAAAGTTGTTGAAGCAAGGCAATTCATGAATTTTTCACTTTGCTCAATTTTTTTGATAACACAATTGGCCCTGAAATATCTTTTGCGTGCCAAAAGGTTTATAGCATCCAGGATTTTATGATCGAGTTTTTTGCCGGTAATATTCCTCCCAAAGTTTGGAAATTTGCAAATTGATTGAATATTGCCTGGCGGGATAATCGGTCAATTCTGTATTCAGGCGAAGAAGCTCCTCTTTTAGTGTAGCTACGATCATGCTTTTATTTTAGTTTTAAGGAGCATTAGCAATATAACATTTTGATTGCCAATCAACCCACTTTCTGATATTTCGGCATAGATAGCATTAACCCATTTATCAGTATTTGGATAAGATTGAAGATTGATTTTAGATTCAATCGAAGAAAAGGTTTCCGAATTACTCTGCGTTTTATTGAATTTTGCAAGTTTTCGGAGCAACATTGCAGCAAGTTTAGCTTCTTTGCGTTCCTGAACCTGTTGATTCCAAAGTTTGTCACTTTCTATTTTAGCTTCATAGATCAACCATTCAGCTTGATTGGCTTTTTGTTTAGCCAATTTTTCAGCAGCTTTTTCAGCTATTAGTTGGTTATCTAAAATGATTTGCTTTTCAGCATGACCAATCCGAATCTTTTCCGCCAAACGTTTTTTCCTATTGCGTTCATTTATGATGTTACGGGTAGCAAGAATTTTTGCCTTTTGTTCCTCCGCCAGAACTTTGGGCTTCACCTTTGGCAACTTTACGTTGCTCTTTTGCAGTACGTTCGGCTTCTCTGCGTTCTTTGTACTTGCTGATGCCATTGCATACTTCTTTCTTTGGCTGACAGAAGCGATTGCCATTCGGCAGCATTTTCAACTTGTTTTGCTAATTTTTTAGCATCAGCTTGTTGTCTTGATTGTAATTGTTCCTCCCATTCACGCTGTCTGCGTTGCTCATTTAATTGTCTGTCAAGTTCGCGCATCATGACCGGCAGTTTTGGAAGTACCATTGTTTAAGGTCAGCATAAGAACCAATTGATTGCCAGCCATCTGGAAAGCCGGAAGCAGTTGCTCCGGCAATGCAGTTTTCTCTAACGAGCGTAGCAATTTCATCTTCCCAGTCAGGATTTTGCTGATAAAGTGTCACGATAGCAAGAATTCTGGCAAAGCGTTGCTTTTCGAATAAAGATTGGAGTTCGGGCGGATCGGCCACAGCGGAAATCATACGAAACGTAGATTCCAGGAACAGGCTGCCAGTCGGAAAATTTTTATACATTTCGACTGTATCACGATGTCGCTTTAATATTATTCTCCCTTCTTTAGTTGTCGGGATAATTAAAGGACCAAAATCAGAAATAATCTTTTCAATCAACAAATTCCATAATGAGAATGACTGATTCTATCACCTGATTTTAAGGCATAGATTTCTTTCTTTTTCATTTTTTATATTTAGAGTGTGTGTGGAGCAAAATATTCCATAAAGGATTTCGATAGAATTCTGGCTCGCAAACGTTTATAGATTACTTCTCTTAACTCAGAAATAATAAAACAAATATATTATAATAGTCTCATAAAAATACCATAATAAAACTTTTCTGAACGAGATTTCCAAAAAACAATATGGAAATCTCCGATGGTATCTTGGCAGTTGGTAACACTTTCTTCATCATTGCCAACGATTAATCTTATGCCTATGATGGGATAAAAACAGTAACAGATCTGAAAACCAAAGGATTTTGTTTTTCTTCTGAATTCCCGTGCTTTATCCGGACGGAGCCAATAGGGTTCAGGAGTACGACATAAAAAAACCCCTTTCGGGGTTTTTATTAAAATGGAAGGTCATCGTTATCGCCTGTTTTAGCCAGTTCAGGTTCCTTCTGTTTTCTGGATTTCTTTTTACCTTTTTTAGTTTCTTCGGGATCAGCATCTTTCGTTGAAACATACAAGGTATAATCTCTGCCGAATTGATCAGCTGTTTTCATTTTGGCAACTTCGAAGGTTACATATCTGATACCGTCGTACTCGTAAGAGAATTTTTCGAGGTCCTGAAGTTTGCAGGTACATTTTGCAATTGCCAAATCTTTGATCTGTTTCCCTTTGCCGATGTAATTTTTCGTGAAGTTCATGATGTCAATTTTTAAAAGTTAAAATTATACACAAGACAATAGCGTAGTTGCAGGGGCACAGCAAGAAACGTGGAATAACGGACCGAAAGGGAGTATATGCCGCGAAAGTTCTTGTGTGAGCGCCTGAGCGATACCTGGAGACACAGCTATCTTAGTGGAGAATTTACGCTAAAAATGCACATCAGTTGAACACAACTAATTACAGGTAAAGCAGTTTAATGATTTGTCAAAATAGTACCGTAGAATTGAGGAAACAAATCTTTAGAGAGAAGGTATATGTGACCTGGTTGCGAAAAAAGGCTGATTGGCAGGGCTACCAAAATGTTTACAACATGTTGATCCGGAGTAAAAAGGAGAAAGTTAAAAAACCGTTCTGAACTGGCGGTGCATTATAGATGGATTCCTTAATAAAAAGTCAAAGGCTTTAATTGGAAGTATCGATCAAAAAAAAGCTTTCCGTTTAAGAAAGGGGGAAGGTTCCCCCTTTCTTTTATCCATAAAGCGGATTACCGCAGCCGTTCATTACATCCTCATCAGCAGCATCGGAGCGAAATTGCCGGTAAGGTTCTTCGCCACATGGAGGGCAAAAGACTTCGTGCGATGAGGGCCAGTAATAAATTTCGGTCCCCTTCTTGATTTTAGCTTTGCATTTGGAACAGTAGGATGAAAACCTGGCTGTGATCATCCGTGGATCATTTTTGTATTGATTCATTCTTTATTACCGCTGCCCGTCGGATTTATTTTGGCATCTGGCACGCCGTTTAAATTATTGAAATCGGGAGAAAAGCGTAAAATCTTAGTGTATTTATCTGAATTAAAATCTTTTAATAATTTGATCCAGTAAGCTGTTAAGGTTATATTGACGGAATAATCCAAAACAGTATTGAAAAACGTACTGTCATAAACAGGATTTTTCCGGATATAAAGGCTCATTTCCCTGATAATATTGTGATTAAGTTTTTCAAATCTGCGCTGGTAAAATTCAAGATTTTCGAGAAACTGAAATTCAGTCATTTGTTTTGCCCCTGCCCTGGGGACTTGTATCGGCATCTGGCACGCCTTTTTTAGTTATAAGTGAGTTTGATTTGTGATGACAAGGCGGCCTTCGAAAACTTCTACTGTAATTTTCTTATGAGGCAAAAAACCGGCATTTAGGAGCCAGTTACCGCAAAGGGTGAGTTTGGGGACTTTTCTGGAATTACGGTCATATTTTCCCTGCCTGTATTCCGGTTGAAGTTTAATAATTCGTGTCATGATTATTCACCGCTGCCTTGCGGATTTATATTGGCATCTGGCTCGCCTGTTAATTTTGAGCCAACCACCATTGAGCCGGGCGGATTCTTGTCAAGGGCGAATGTCTGGTTTTTACTCAGCGGGAACGGCGCATGTACAGACAGATTGCTTCGTCGGAGTTCCTCCTCCTGGCCATGACAAGTA
Organism: Bacteroidales bacterium; assembly: GCA_038246075.1. Taxonomy (GTDB): domain Bacteria; phylum Bacteroidota; class Bacteroidia; order Bacteroidales; family DASVHX01; genus DASVHX01. The sequence goes on along the minus strand of JBBRRV010000212.1, from coordinate 22 downwards.
AAAAGCTGACCGAGTGCGAAGC
>JBBRRV010000211.1:0-4397 GCA_038246075.1 Bacteroidales bacterium | reverse complement strand
GGTGTAGGATGTCAGGAACATGCGGTTATTATTGTTCAGCTTCAGGTTCAGCTTCGCATTGAGATCATAAAAGTTGATGTTGAAATTGGGCTCGCTGGTATTTGAAACAGTGAGCCATTTAAGGTTTGATTTTCTGGCAGAGATGATGAATGAACTCTTTTCTTTCAGAATTGGTCCCTCAAGTGTCAGGTCCGATGTGAACGGACCTATATTTCCGGCAAATCCGAACCTTTTCATATTACCATCCCTGGCCTTTACGTCCACCACCGAAGAAAGCCGGCCACCATAGCTCGCCGGGAAGTCCCCTTTGTAGATCTGCACGTCTTTGATGGCATCAGGTGCCAGGGCTGAAAAAAAGCCAAAAAGATGGGAAGGATTATAAATCGGAGCCTCATCGATCACCAGCAGATTTTGGTCGCTGTTACCTCCACGTACATAGTAAAAGGTAGAGCCATCACCAAAAGCGACAATGCCGGGTATGGTTTGCAATGCCTTAATGACATCGATATTACCCGCAAAGCCGGGTATTTGCTTCAGGGTTGACGGTGAAAATCCTATTTCGCCCGCCTTGTTATTTTTGATATCCTGATTATTGAGGTCTGAAACAATTTCAACTGCTTGGATATCCAGCCTTGTTGCTTTCAGATTAACAGCGTTATGCCTGTTTTTCGAAAAGTCAATAACCTGAACCACCTGCGAATACCCGATAAATGTAAAACCTATCCGGTATTGTCCTTCCGGAAGGGTGAGCGAATAAAATCCATATCCGTTGCTGGTGGTCCCCTGCATGGTTGCTTTGTCGTAAATATTGGCCCCGATAATCACTTCACCTGTAGCGCTGTCGCGCATATATCCGCTCATGGTGAACCTTTGGACCAGCATCTTGTTTTCATCCGCTCGCACTCCCGCTATGGCTTGCTGCATTTTCAGGATCACCTGGCTCTCGGAAACAAAATAAGCAATACCATTGGGCAAAAGCACCTTATCAAGGATGGCTCGGATGGTTGTATGCCTTGCCTGAATACTGATCTTTTTATCAACAGGAATAGACTGAGGACTGTAGGAGAAATAAATCCCCCCCTGTTCGCTGATCAACCGTATTACTTTGCCAAGGGGGATATTATGGACATCGATATTGATTTCCTTATCAAGGTTTTGTGCAAAACCGGATTGAACTGTCAGGAACAAAATAACAGCAAGCAGTAATCGATGGGTAATTTTAACTTTGATCAAAGGCTGTCCTCCTGATTGGTTAATGGCAGCCGTTACCTGATATTTCAACGGATTTAGCGTTTTCCGTTATCTTCAGGTCGAGCGTTTTTTGCAATACATTCAGAACTGCGCTCAGTGGCTGGTTGCTGAAGGTTGCCGTAAGCCGGCATCCTGCCAGTTCGCCATTTGAGAGCCTGACATTCGAGTGGTAAACGTTATTCAGTTTAAGCACAATCTCCCCAAGTGTTGAATTATCGAAAACCAGTTTATGTGTTTTCCAGGCCATATAATTGGGATCGGTGTTGGTTGTTTTAACAATATGCTGTCCGGCGATTGCAATTTCAGCTTTTTCGCCAGGGGCAAGCATAACCCTTTCCGCTTTCTTTTCTTTATAATAGACCGCAACTGAACCTTTGGTAAGCACCACTTCAATATTTCCGGATGCTGCCTGTGTATTGATATTGAAGGATGTTCCAAGTACCTCCACCCTGGCATCTCCCGAGGCAATCACAAATGGTTTGGTTTTATCGTGCTTTACATTGAAATAGGCTTCGCCAGAAATTTCAATTTTTCGTTTTCCTCCGGTGAATTTCGCAGGGTAAGTAATCGTGGAACCAAGATTCAGCGCCACAGAAGATCCATCAGGGAGTTGCACCATCATGTTGCCTGATTTTGCAGTAAGCTCAATATGCTGTGGTGCTGAAAAGTAAAAATACAACAGGAAGGTCGACGCCAGCAGGACAACCATTGCAGCTGCAATTTTCCATGCATTGCGGAGACCCGGCAAGCGGTGCTTTTCGCTTTCATTTTGCGCTGCTGCACTGTATTCGGCGTCAATGCGGGGATTAGTCTGCTTTATCCTGCTTTGTAATGCATCCCATTCATCATCCAGGTTAATGGTGGATTCAATTCCTGATTTTGCCAGCAACTGCCAGGTATCCAGGTATTCTCTGAAAACTGCTTTATGGGCATCATCAGCCGATATCCAGTCAGAAAGCAAATGCAGCTCCTCACCTGAAATCTCTCCTGAGAGATACCTGCTGATCAGTTCGGTATAATATGTCGGTTTGTTATCCATTTGCTTTTCCTGCCAATAATACACCTGACCAGGGGTTTACCCTGATAAAACAGCTGTAATTATTTTTTTTACCTGCATTGAAGTTTCCCATCTATAGCATTTAAACTAATTGTTCATGTATGTCAGGAGTAAAATCATCAGTAACAGAAGGTATTCCGCGAGCCGGAGGCGCATATGCTGCAGTGCTTTCGACATTTGTGTTTCTACCGTTTTGACGGATATTTCCAATTTATCGGCGATTTCCTGGTACTTCAGATTGTCATTCCGGCTCATTAAGAATATCTGCCTGCATTTCTCCGGAAGTTCGCTTATGGCCTTATGAATATCATCAGTAAGTTCAACCTCAACAAGTTTATCAAGTTGTGTATAACCATCGGGTTGTACCAGGCTTTCGAGGCTTAGCATATCAGCATTGAATTTCCGGTTGTCCCGTAGCCAATTATTGCATTTGTTGTGTATAGCAGTTGTAAGATACGCTTTCACCGACCGGTCAGTATCCAGGCCTGACTTTTTTTCCCATAGCATCACAAAGGCATCCTGCACAATCTCTTTAGCAGTTTCGAAATCTTTTACATACTTCAGCGCGAAGTAGCAAAGGCCTTTAAAATTGCTGCGGAACAACAATTCATAAGTGGCTTCATCTAACGTCTTTCCGATAGGTTTATCAATCCTGTTGCGTGCTGTCATGATAGAATCTGAATGCAAATCTAAGTTTTGTTTTGGTGTGATGAAATAGGTATGTGTAAATGTTTTCACACCAACCGAAAATGATAGGTATAAACCAAACCGCTGATGAATATTTGACGCTTAAATCACGAAAGGTAAAATGTGGACCCGGTTAAAAATATTTAATAAGCATAATTATTCACTTCGCTCAATGCTGAATTAACCGGTGTCCGGACATATGCCAGCATGATGCAGGCATGCGCCAAAAGAGAAAAGGGTTGCCGGCTGGCAACCCTTTTCTCTTTTGGTCAAAATTAATTGTCTAAGATTATTTCCGCTTTATTGATGGTTAATGATTATTTTCCTGATCACCCTGGAATTACCGGAAGTAAAGGAAACCGTGTATATTCCGTTGGGAGCGGCACTCAGATCGACGAGTTGTCTGGCACTCCCGTCAACCAGGATATCTTTTTGTTCGAACATCAGACTCCCGAGGTTATTATACACACGGATGGTAAACATTTCTGTTGTTGGCCATGTCAATGAAGCCGTGAATAGCCCATTACTCGGATTAGGATACAATCCAAACTGCCCTGCTTCTACGGTGCTGATTCCCACATAGATAACATTCACAATATTTGAAGGTCCGGATGCGACTCCATTCAGCGTTACAATACTGGTATAACTGCCTGTCTGCAAAACGAGGTAAGATGCATTAGTGGCTCCCGGAATCAGTACGCCGTTCATATACCATTGGTTACCCTGTGGGGCATCGCTCGTAAGAGTATACCCACTGAGTGTGATGACAGGTGCATTCGGAACAGGATTCACAGTAATGCTGTAAATGGCTGGTGTAAAAGGATTACAACCCAAGGAACTGGTATAAAGCACACTTACCTGCTGCGCGCCTGCAGTGTTCCAGGTAACAGTAATACTTTGCGTACCAGCACCTGCAGTAATCGTTCCACCTGCCGAAACAGTCCATATATAACCAGTCATTCCTGCATCTGTTGAATAAATGTTGCTTGTTGAACCTGCGGCTGCACTTGAAGGACCTGTGATCGCAGGCACAGGAAGAGGATTAACTGTCACAACAACACTATGCATGTTGGTGCATCCGGTGGCCGTGATGGTTTCGGCTACCGTGTAGGTGGTTGTTAACAGCGGTGTTACCATCGGGTTGGCTGCTACAGAAGTAAACCCGGCAGGCACAGAGGTCCAGCTGTAGGTGTTTCCTGTTACTGCTGCTGCGCCCAGGGTGGTGCTCTCATTTAAACAGATCGCTCTGTCAGCTCCTGCTGCTGCAACCGGCAATGGATTTACCGTTACAACTACACTGTGGGTATTGGTGCATCCGGTAGCCGTGATGGTCTCAGTTATCGTATAGGTGGTTGTTAACAAAGGTGCTACCGCAGGATTGGCTACTAAAGAAGTAAATCCG
>JBBRRV010000210.1:0-4419 GCA_038246075.1 Bacteroidales bacterium | reverse complement strand
TTTTCATTTTTTATGAACCCATTTCCAGTTAAGGATTTCAGGCATATCCAAGCCATTTTTATCAATATAGCTTTTGTGTTCAATGAGCTTGTCCTGAGCGATCTTTTTTACCCTGGCACCGTTGGTGCCCAATTTTGGTACACGGGCAATAACATCAAGCACCAGATGAAATCTGTCAAGATCATTTAGAACCGTCATGTCGAAGTAAGTTGTTATGGTACCTTCCTCCTTATAACCACGAACATGCATGTTTTCGTGGTTGGTACGACGATATGTCAACCTGTGTATCAACCATGGGTAGCCATGGAAAGCAAATACGATAGGTTTGTCTTTTGTGAACAATGCATCGAAGTCACGTTCGCTCAACCCATGCGGATGTTCTGCACCGGGTTGCAGTTTCATGAGATCAACTACATTTATAACCCTTATTTTCAGATCAGGCAAATGCTCACGAAGGATGGAAACTGCAGCCAGGGTTTCGAGTGTAGGTACATCGCCACAGCAGGCCATCACCACATCAGGTTCTTTAGCATTATCGCTGCTTGCCCATTGCCATACCCCAATTCCTTCTTTACAATGTTCAATCGCTTCGTCCATGGTGAGCCATTGAGGTGCCTGATATTTGCCCGCAATCACTACGTTGACGTAATTACGGCTCTTCAAACAATGATCCCATACTGATAACAAGCAATTGGCATCGGGCGGAAGATAGACGCGAACAATCGAGGCTTTCTTGTTTACCACATGATCAATGAAGCCTGGGTCCTGGTGGGTAAAGCCATTATGAGCCTGCTGCCAGACATGTGAAGCAAGCAGGTAATTGAGCGAAGCAATTTCCTGTCGCCATGGCAGTTCGGCACATACTTTAAGCCATTTGGCATGCTGGTTAAACATTGAATCGACGATATGAATAAACGCTTCATAACAGTTGAACAATCCATGCCTTCCGGTGAGCAGATATCCTTCGAGCCAGCCTTCACATTGGTGCTCGCTCAGCATTTCCATGACACGGCCATCGGTGGCAAGAAACTCATCGTTCTCTTTCGTTCTGGCTTCCCACTGTCGGTTGGTAGTTTCAAAAACAGCGTTTAACCTGTTTGAAAGGGTTTCATCCGGACCGAAAATTCGGAAATTTCGTTGCTGCTTATTGAGATTGTCAACCTCTTGCAGGAAAACGCCAAGTTCATGTGTGTCGGCAGCATCCACTGATCCTGGTGACGGTACTTTAACGGCAAACTTCCGGAAGTCAGGCATAATCAGGTCATGAAGCAGCAGGCCGCCATTCGCGTGCGGGTTAGCACCCATTTTTCGTTCTCCTTTTGGCGCCAGTTCGGCCAGTTCAGGTAAAAGGCGACCATTCTGATCAAAAAGTTCTTCCGGCTTATAGCTTTTCATCCAGTTTTCAAGCAGTTTCAGATGATCAGGATGTCCGGCATCTACCGACAGCGGTATCTGATGGGCCCGGAAGGTACCCTCGATTTGCAACCCATCAACTACTTTGGGCCCCGTCCATCCTTTGGGTGACTTCAGAACGATCATTGGCCAGCGTGGGCGGGTGGTGTCGTTGATGTCTCTCGCGTTCTTCTGTATGCGTTTGATTTCCGCGATGGTTTTTTCCATCACCGAGGCCATGAGCTGATGCATTTTCTCCGGATCATCGCCTTCTACGTAGTAAGGTGTCCAACCACATCCACGCAGAAATTGATCCAGTTCTTCAGGCTCGATGCGTGCCAGTATTGTTGGATTAGCTATTTTGTAACCATTAAGATGCAGGATGGGTAATATGGCGCCATCGGTAATCGGATTCAGAAATTTGTTGGAGTGCCAGGCAGTAGCCAATGGACCTGTTTCAGCTTCCCCATCGCCGATCACACAGGCAACAATCAGACCTGGATTGTCAAACGCAGCTCCGAAGGCATGACTAAGTGAATACCCTAACTCACCTCCCTCATGAATAGAACCCGGAGTTGTAGGCGCAACATGGCTGGAAATTCCACCAGGAAATGAAAACTGCTTGAACAATTTTTTCAATCCGGCTTCATCCTGTGTAATGTCCGGATAAACTTCACTCCAGGTACCTTCGAGATAAACATTGCCCACAATAGCAGGTCCACCATGGCCCGGACCAGCAATGTAGAACATATCCAGGTCATACTTTTTAATGACCCGGTTCAAATGCACATAGATAAAGTTCTGTCCGGGTGTGGTGCCCCAATGCCCAAGCAGCATAGATTTCACATGCGACAGTTTTAGCGGTTCCTTCAACAAAGGATTTTCACAGAGGTATAACTGTCCGACTGACAGATAATTGGCAGCGCGCCAATACGCATGTGTTTTTCGCAATTCTTCTGTTGACAATGCTGTAGTGTCCATAATTTATTCCTTTCTTATTAATCTTTTAATGGGGGTCTATTATGCTCAAGTTCTGAAACTTTTGCCAGCCGGCGAAGATGACGTTCTGCTCCTGAAAATCGTGCGTTCAGAAACGTTTTTACCAATTCCCAGGCAAGCGAATGGCCAATTACGCGGCCTCCAAGGCAAAGTGTATTCAGGTTGTCGTCTTCAACTCCCTGCCGGGCAGAAAAGGTATCGTTGACTAAACACGCTCTTACACCTATCACCTTATTCATGGCAACACATGCACCCACACCGCTGCCACAGGTAGCAACCCCACGGTTTAATTCACCTTTGGCTATAGCATTGGCTAATGGAATAACATAGTCAGGATAATCATCATCCGGTTTCAGCTGGCTGTTGCCAAAATCGACCACTTCATAACCTGCTTCATGCAGTAGTTTTACCAAATATTCTTTTAATTCAAAACCTCCATGGTCGGCTGCAACTCCTATGCGTTTAGGCGCTGAACCCGCTTTTGACTGTAATTCTTCCAGGGTTGAAAAAGCTATATTTTCCTTTTTTTTAGGATTATTTAAATTCGGTTTCATCTTTCAATTTTATAAATCAAGAATTCGACTGACCGATCTCGCAATCATCAGTTCTTCATCAGTTTTAATGACACGGATTTTAACACCACTGGTATCACATGAAATAATCCCCGGAGCTTCACTATTGCGGGACTCGTTCAATTCGATACCCAGAAAACCAAGTCCGCCACATATTCGTGCGCGAACTGCCGGTGCGTTTTCGCCAATACCTCCGGCAAATACCAAGGTGTCGAGTCCACCGAGTGCAGCGGCATAAGCGCCGATCTGTTTCTTTGCCTGATAGCAAAATAAGGCTACTGCTTCAGCGGCCCTGATATCTTCTTTTTCCAATTCCAATAAATCGTGCATATCGGAACTGGTTTCTGATACGCCAAGTAGTCCTGACGCACTGTTCACCATTTTGTCAAATTGCAGGGAGGTCATATCTTCGCTTCGGGCTAAAAATGATATCAGTCCGGGGTCCACATCACCGGAACGGGTGCTCATCATTAGGCCTGAAGCGGGAGTAAATGCCATTGTTGTATCGATACTGTGTCCTTCAAGCACGGCGGCCATGCTTGCTCCACTGCCAAGATGAGCAAGAATGACACGCCCTTTCGCAACCTTCGCACCTTCCAAACGCGTGAGTTCTTCCATCAGATAAGCATAGGATAAACCATGGAAACCATATCGTTGAACTCCTTTATCTTCGTAATGTCGCGGAATGGGTACTATTTTTGCAATACGGGGCATGGTGCTGTGAAACGCTGTATCGAAGCACGCAACCTGGGGTATTTGTGGATGTCGCTGAAAAAATCCCTTGATCAGTTCAATCTCGCCAGGTAAATGGTCCGGATCGTAAAGTTCAATGTGATGCAGTTCATCCAGTAATGCTTTGGTGATAATCTTCGGTTCCAAGTGTTTCATGCCATGAACTACTCTGTGTCCTATGGCGCTGATGGAATTAAAATCGGGTTGCCCTTCGAGCCAGTCAATCAGGTAATTTACCGCCGTCAGATGATCGGAAGCTTTGAAGTTTATGCTTTCCTGTTGATGCTTAGTTTGGTCATTAAAAGTTAAAAACGTACCCGGCGAACCGATACGGTCAATTTTTCCGTAAAGCGTTTTTTCCAGTGGCTCTCTTGCATTGTATATCGCGAATTTGATACTCGACGAGCCGTCGTTGATGGTGAGAATATGTGCGTTTGTGTGTTTCATGAGATGATTCACTCTTTATGGTTTATCCCGAAAGATGCCAGCGGTGTGAGGGTTGGCTTGAAACGCGTTTGATGAATACCACGAATACCTGGTCCCGCAGCAATCTGCAAAAATAATGGCTAGCCATCGATAATATCAGATGATGCCGACCCTCCAATTCAGGTACTTCCAGATTAAATTTCGCTGCCGCCCGTTTCCGGGCATTATGATCCCAACCGTCGGTGAGCAAAACTCCGCCAATATCCAGAAAAAGGCAGGTGATTGCATTGGTTTTATT
>JBBRRV010000209.1:0-4524 GCA_038246075.1 Bacteroidales bacterium | reverse complement strand
GTAATTCCTTACCACGATAAGCTTTCCTGATTTTTCGGCAACGATGCTGTTATGGTCAGCAGCCCTTATCCGGTAGATATACATTCCGCCCCGCACATCATTCCCCGATACATCCCGGCCATCCCATTGCAGCGGACCGGCAACATAGCCTCCCGACTGCAGCGTCAGCGGACCCATCGTATACACCAGCATGCCGCTGAGGTTAAAGATGTCCATCCTTACATCAAGTTGCTCATCAAAGAGGTTGTGCGTAAAGTTAACACTCACCGGCAGGTCAAACCTTGTCGGATTCGGAAATGCCAGCACATCACTGATGGATATCCTGATGGTTTTGGAAACCACAAATTTAACGACCGCTTCAGCAGAATTATTAAACACATCCCACACCTTTATTTTGACGGTATGCGGGCCTTCGGCAAGGTTGAAGAACCTGTAACGCACCGTGCCCTGCTTGTAGCTGTCCTTATCGGCCACATAATAATCGTTCAGCGATAAGGTTTGTGAAGAATTGCTGTCGAGCACCGCAACAATATCATGGCCAATGCCGTTGCCGACCGTGTTGATTCCGCTTTCGTCGAACAAATAGGCAAGCACCGTAGGACTTTCCCCCACGATATCGCCAGAACGGAATGCCTTATCATTCATGTACAGATCAATAGCCGGACCCTGGGCATCTGCCGTAGAAGTCCGCTCAGCGCCACCAATGAGGATATTGTCGTAAAAACCGCCGGCATCACTGCTGCCGTTTTCGGCAAAATAGGAAATCTTCCCAAACCCGTAATGATAATCAATATCCTTCGGAACGATAAATGAAAGGTTAAAATCCCCTTTAACCACGCTGGCTTTTCCCTGGTAAAGGATGTTTTTCTGGAGCATAAACTCCCGCTTAGGACTGGTAGGATCGTTGCCCAGGGTTGAGTATGCTGCCGGCTTATCGAATACCTTTATGGAGATTGTCCCTGTAAAGTCAGTCAGCTTATTTCCGTTCTGCCCGGCTACAATCCCCGAGAGTGAGACATGCGACAGGGCTTTTACCGAATCGGGCAAGGCAGAAACATCCGTATTGTTAATCTTTGTCGTTATAACCTGATTTTTAGGGTAGGCCAGTTGCAATGCAGGATCGCCCAGCAGCACAAAGTTGCGTATGGTGGGAGACTGCGAATTATCGTTTTTACAAAATGCCATGATATCGCCAAGTCGGGGATAAGCGCCCTTATAGCTTGAAAGCACCGTGTCGTAGAAACTCTGGTTCAGGTATATATTGTCGCCGGCATTGGCGATCCGCGTGGTGGTGAACAATGCAACGCCGCCGCCCCTGGGATTGAGAAATACCTGCTCGCCTGCCGAAGAAATCCCGGGATCGTCGTACCGGCTGAATTCGCATGTTGCAGTGACAAAAACAGGCATATTATTCAGGTTATCCCAGCTATTGATATCAGAAAGCTCAAGAATACGTTCGTGCGCCCAGCCTACTTCACCGCCATGGCCTGTATAATTGATCAGCAGTGCGCCTTTCTCCACGCGCTGGTTAATGGCTGTATTTACTTCGGGATAGCGCTGCCCGCCCGGCACACTGATTTCTTTGTAGGCATCGAGGTAGATCTTATCGACATTATATTCCTTATGTTTACGTAAAACAGTGCCGGAAATTTGTTCTGCCTGCATCATATGCAGATCGCCGTCCTTGTCGTCGCCGATAAAGCATACGATGTTGCGCCAGTCACCAAGATTTTTTGGACTGTTCTGCATGTAATAAATGGCTTTGTCAACCGCCGTTGCAGCCTGTTGCCCGGACAGGACAGGAAAGCGGCCGATGCCGATATCGATGGAACCGCGGGCCCCGAGTCCTTCGCTTTGACCATACATGCCGACATAGTCGTCGGTGCCATAGGATGACAGGTTATTCAGCGACTCATCCGTTTGAAAGGTCGGGATGAAACTGGTATTGAAGGCAAGCCGGCTTTTATTGTCGTATGAACCGTCGCCAAAAAGCAACAGGTAACGGGGAGCCTGTCCGGCGGGAGCTCTATTATACAGCATCCGCATGAAATCGCGTATGGCGGTAACATCAGGGGCTCCTGACGAAAACTCATTATAGACCTGCTGAACCGCTACCACATCTACTGATAAGTGGTCGTGGGTGATGTGAAATTTGCCCAGCCTTACTGCCTGTGCCCGAAATTCGTTGGGCACGATGATCACCATGTCTGCATAACCTTTGGCATGCAGGTTTTGGTTAGCTACTTTTTCAGTAAAAGTAACGGCAAGGAACTGGCTGTTGTCGGTGGCCACAAACCTGCGAAGGGAGTCGGTGGCAAGTGTAAAACCCAACTGGCTGCCGGCAGGGGCATCATTCACGATGCTTACATTCAGCGGATCAGTGACCTCCCATACTTTGGTATCAGCGGAAACGCCGCTCATCGTAAATGTTGTAACGAAACCCTTTCCAACAGTTGCCGGGTCGGCAAAAGGCATTTGTCCGCCGGTAAAGATCAGTTTCCTGTTCACGTTCAACTCCACATAATCAAGCCAGCCCAGGGCTGATGTGTTTGGAAGGTTGTACCGCAAGGTTACATTGGCATCGGGCGTGGTGAGGGAAATGCTTTTCCGTCCGGTGACAAGGCGTGCAAAGAGCTGGTCGCCCACACTTTCGCAAACAGGATTATCCACAGCAATACCATTCACGATTAAGCTGAATGAGCCCGTCTGGGTCGATTTACCGGCAACGCTGTAACGGATTGTTGCCGGAACCGAAAGATCGGCATTGGGAAATGAAAACAGCGGCAGGTTAAACGAAGGCCTCAGGTTGTCGAGGCGTTCGCCGAACCATGTATTTCCTGATTTTAAAAGGTTGTACAGGTCGTTTTCATACCAGGCGAAATCCGTAAAGTTTGTGGATACATGATTCCCCGGCACTGCCGACTGCTCCGCATTTCCGATGCGCTTGCCGGGGCCCTGGTCGAAATTGAGGAAATAATAAGTTTTATCAGAATAATTGTTTGCTACGTGCTCAAAACATTTTTCAGCAGCGTTATACCTTGCCACCACAGGTGAAGTGCCATAAAAGAGAATATAATCACCTGACGAAAATTTACCGGCAGTTGCCGTGACCACCTTAATGGCGTTTTCAGGGAGATCGTCGTAGCGGAACGCGGCATTGGCCTGCGGAAGCATGCCTCCGGGGTTTCCATAAACACGGATATGGGCAGGGTTAACGGATTGCATATTCACGCCCCAGTTCTTCATATCATCATAGGTGATCCTGTATATGCCCGCTTTATCAAGGCTGATCTTATACCAGTCCCCTTGTGCCAGGACTGAATTATCTTTATATGCAGGGATACTTTTAGTTCTGACTGAAACCGGGATCATGGTAAAGACCAGGTCGAAAGAGACCAGTTGTTCCAGAACCCCCGTGATTTTATTGAGGCGCAAAGGAATCAGCGAGGCCGATATGCTGAAAGATTTCCGCACTTCATTTATAGTTGCCTGAACCACGACAGCATCCTTCACCAGCAGGTTACCTTCAAAACCGGACCGCCACAGGTTATCGGCAGCCCTGTAAACGGCATTTGCCAGTGTTACCCTGCATTCGCCCACAAGGCCGGCCGGATTGTAGACAACCTTGTATACCGGAAGATATCCGGATTCTTCATGATAGTATGCGCCTGCAAATGCAGCCACTTTGATGGAAGTTGAGCTGTCGATATAATATGATTTAACACCTGTCCATTTTAATTCCGCATGAAGGATATGGCTACCGGCATAGGATATACCGGCAAACGACAGGCACAGCAGCAGCACAACAAACCTGGGGAGATGGGTTATGGAGAATATTTTTGGCGTATAGATTCTATTCATGTTGTGATCTGTGATCTGTGATCTGTGATTCGCAATTGCATGCTTCACTTTATTCCGCTTTGCCTGCTGAAAAATAATTTCGCTAAGGTCAGTATTTTCCCGTTGCGCGCTATCGGTTTTAATGAATTTCCATTGTACTGTTGGACAATTAAAATATTTTATCAATGTCTGGGCGCTGAATGACCTAAACGTTTTTTTGTTTACCAATATTTCGTCCCTACGGGACTTTTAACCAATTTACGATTATTCTTTTTTGAATATAATGACAATGCTAAAGTAGTGATGTAAATAGTGCTATCATAACTTTTCTATTTCCTGTCGCCTCAACCCTTACGGTCACCCCGAGCGGAGTCGAGGGGTATATTATTAGCTGTAATCAATATACAAAAAGTGTCATTGATAGAAGCCTGTCCTGAGCATAGCCGATAGGGAGTCGAAGCCCTTTGCTTAGCAAATTATTAATCTTTAAAGCTATTCAAGTTTCTATAGAAAGAATAGCAGGAACATTAAGCCCCTCGACTCCGCTCGGGGTGACCGCTAATATTGAGTTTGCTTAGCAGTTCATTCAATAGTTAATTTCTGATGTGTCATTCCTAAATGGTGGTTGCTTTCCAGGCGACAAATATTACGATACGCTACAGATTAAATGGTAAACAAATCCCT
>JBBRRV010000208.1:0-4574 GCA_038246075.1 Bacteroidales bacterium | reverse complement strand
TTTTTTACATTAACAAAAGATTCGCAAAGACTAGAAAATATAACGGATACCGAATTGAGCCTGATATACATTATCAATCGTGATACTCTTAACGAATGAATCTCTGAGCAGAATAGTCTGACCATCAACAACCTGCGTGCGAAGCCTGTATGAAGGAAGACCGGCTGCATCAGTGCCAGCAACAGTGAGTGGCGAAGTAGTTGTACTTACAGTACCGACACCCCATTTATTATTGATCATATTACCAGCGTTCAGAATATCGAACCTGAACTGAAGGGTATTCTTCATCTGTTTAGGACCTACTTTGAAATATACTTCCTGTACCAGTGAGAAGTTGACGCGGTTGAGCCATGGGAAATAAGCTCCGTTGCGTTCGGCATACTGGCCGCGGCGTGTTTTCAGGTATGGATTGTTGTTGATATAAAGGTCGAAAGCAGCTTGTTGTTGTGCCGGTGTAAAAGTCTGGGCTGTAGCACCGGATCCAACCGTATTAGTCGCAAAGGTCATGTCAGAAGTCTGGTTGGGTACAAAGATAAGGTCATTGTTCTGACCATCGCCATTCAGGTCGGAGCCATAAACATACGAAACCTTGGGGCCACTGTTGGAAACCAGACCTAAAGAAACGATGGTGGCACCACCGAGGCGTTTGCCATATTCCAGACGATAGTTAACAAAACCAACGATGCGGTGTCTCAGATCATTATCGGCATATGCAAGGCCGAGGTAATTCTGACCATCAACAGAAGGCATGTTTGCCTGAACAGTGCTTCCTACCGACTGAATATCTTTGGATACACCATAGGTATAAGCCACAAAACCGCTAAATCCCTTTTGTGCATTTTTCTCGAGTTTACCGGTAAGTGTATAAGCACTGCCCTGAGTTGTGTTTTTGATGACAAAAGCATTTGTTACAGCAGGATTTAGGAATTTAACTGCAGGATACCTGTCCCGTGTATCAGGGCCTGTAAATGTGCGGTCGGCAATTTTAAGGTTGGCATCAATATACCTAAGGCCCTGAACGGTTTTATTATAAATACCTTCAGCGGTTGCAACAATCCCAAAGGGTAATTTGTAGTCGATAGCTATGTTTGTTTTCCAGATCGTCGGGTACTTGAGATCCTTATCAGTTGCATTCACAACATAAGGAGGTAAGCCAGCGATATCAGGATTTGAAGCAGGCCTGAACTGAGCAGGGTCTGTCCTGAATGGATAGAGCTTGGTATTTGTTGCACTCAAAAGACCTGTGTTAACACCATTGTTTCCTAACTGGTTTGATACCAGAACCTGGGGGATACGCGAAATAAAGTAACCGGATCCACCACGCAATTGAATGGATTTATCGCCCATCACATCAAAGTTAAAACCAACTCTGGGAGAAACAAGCAGGCGTGTTTTTGGGAAAACACCAGTGCTGATCTTGTACGCCTGATCATTTTCATCTTTAAATGTAAGACCTTCAACGATAGGATTGTTAAAGTCAGTTGCGGTTGCATTGTTATAAGCGAATATATCAGCCCTAAGTCCGCCAATAAGTGTTAGTTTGTGATTAACCTTAAACTCATCCTGAGCATAGGCGCTAAAGGTAGTTACCTCTAAAACCTGCAATGGATCAGCTCCGCCAGGAAGGCGTGAGTAACGAAGACTATATCGGCCAACATCGACAGGAGAAACAGGATTGTTTGGATTGTTGATGAAATCCAATGCAGCAGCTTTAAAGTCTGCAATTGAGTTATAGACGTATACACCGTTGGATGAGGGAAAGAATACGTTGTTTGACTTGTAATATTCGTAAGCAGCCCCTGCAGTGAATGTATGTTTGCCCATATAGTAACTCAAATTGTCAGTGAAATTGAGTGTTGAGTAGTTAAGTTTGTTGCTGGGTGTGAACGGGTCAAAACCAATGGAAGTGTAAGTAGCTTCGCCTTTCCCCGAGAGAATATCGATGGTTGGGAACTGATCAGAAAGATAATTCCTGTCTTCCAGCTGTTTATTGTAGGTGGCAATGAAGTTGTTCGAAAATTTAGAGCTGAAATTTGAGCTTATTTCGACAGCTAAAGAACGGGTATTGTCCTGGATCTCATAACCGGTATTCTGGGGGGAAATTGCATCAGCCCTGTTGGTCCTGTTTCCTGCTCCGGCGGTGTTACTACTGTTGCTGTCGCTTATGCGCTGGCCGGCAGTTGAATTGTGATGTGAATAACGGATAGAGAGTTTATGGATTTTACTCATGTTGTAATCTAACCTGATCAAAAATTTCTGGCTGGTAACATCGCTATTGTAGCCATCAAGCGCACCAAGATCGCGGTTAAAATTGGTTTTCATAAACGCGCTGAGGTCCTGCATATCAGCAAGTGTTGTGCGCGACACATTTCCTGTGGCACCGGGTTGGTTTAATTTCCAATCCAAAGCAGGATTGCTGCTGGTGAATTTTTCAGCATTGAAGAAGAAGAAAAGTTTATTCTTGATGATAGGTCCGCCTAAACTTAATCCGGCAGTTTTTTCATTGATCGTTACATTTCCTATATCTTTTCCGTCAGCTTTTTTACCCGCCAATCCTTCATTCCGGAAAATATAATATCCTGTTCCGGCGAATTTGTTCGTCCCAGAACGGGTAACTGCATTGATGCTGGCGCCCGAGAAACCCGACTGGCGGACATCAAAAGGAGCAACATTGAGCTGGATTTCTTCGAGTGCATCAAGTGAAACAGCGGTTGTACCTGTACGTCCGCCAGCCTGTGCCGAAGATCCAAGACCGAAACCATTGTTGAAGACTGATCCGTCAATGGTAAAAGTATTGAAACGGGAATCCTGTCCTCCGAATGAACTCCTGTTACCATATGGACTGTAATTCAGAATATCATTGACTGTTCGTCCGATGGTAGGAATAGCGTTAATCTTGCTAAAGTTATAGGATGCTGCTGCCCCTGTGCGGTCAGAACTGAAAATATCGCTGCGAATGGCTGTGATCTCGACTG
Organism: Bacteroidales bacterium; assembly: GCA_038246075.1. GTDB lineage: Bacteria > Bacteroidota > Bacteroidia > Bacteroidales > DASVHX01 > DASVHX01. The sequence goes on along the minus strand of JBBRRV010000208.1, from coordinate 1,599 downwards.
CACTCAGATCAGAACTTGTTTCCACAAGCTGAAAGCTGACATTCGTCGATACGCCAAGCGAGAGCGTAAGGTTTTCCATGGTTTGCTCCTTGAAACCGACGAAAGTTACAATAACCTTATATGGACCGCCAACACGCATGTTGTTGATGGTAAAAATACCATCCTTATTGGTGACAGAACCATATTGTGTACCTGATGGTACATGAATTGCCACTACAGTAGCTCCGGGTAATGTTTCACCCTTTAAGTCTGTAATTGTTCCGTTTATGCCGGATGTAGTGACCTGCCCGAAGGTTGTAGCTACAGTCAGCAAGAAGGCAGCCAGCAGCAGAAATTGCTTACCGAACCTTCGGGTGAAATTGCTTGTTTTTCTCATGTGGTTAGTTGATTTGGTTTTGGTTAATTGTTGTGTGGTTAAATTTAATTGGATGTAAAGAATTTATTGATTTTTTTGGCAGCGCGCTATAAGCATAGTCCCTTAAAGTTCAAAATTGTTTTTGTGATGGTTATATGATCAACGATGAATACATCAGTATATGCAAAAAGGGAATGTAAATATAAGGTAATAGTGTTCACCCTGTTCATTCAAAAGGACAAGGTTATACACATTTTGCTAACACATCATAGCTTGAAAATGAACGTTTTAATGTGTGATGAGATTATTTTTAACATGTTTGACATTTTAAACAGGAATAAAATTGTCCTTGGACCCGGCTAAATTAGGATATACCGGCCTTTCCTTTCTCTTTACTAAATTAAGTTTTGGTTATGTAATCGTTTGCTCCAAATACATGATCCAGGAGGTAGCGAACCTGATTCATGCTTTGCATGCCTGCAGTTGCTTTTGCTGCCAGGCCGTTCTTAAAATACGCTGTAAACGGGAGCCCCTTGAATTCCTTGCACGCTGACAGTTCGCGGATAACATTTTAAAGTTGGTCTGTAACATATGACTATATCTAGGATTCTTGTTTATAGCTGCCAGGCATCAGGCGCTTAATCAGCCGTAGTTTGTGTGAGTAGCGACCCAGCTCGGAATTGTAAATGCCCTGGTGGTCGATAAAATCGGTGCGCACCTTTCCTGATGCGTGAATGACCAGGTCGGGGGCGAGCAATATCCCAACGTGGATGATTATACCTTCTTCGTTGTCGAAAAAAGCCAGGTCGCCGGGCAATGCTTCATTCAGAAAGTCGATTGTTTCGCCAAGTACCGACTGTTGCCGGGCGTCACGTGGCAGGCTGAGGCCATGTAGCTTAAAAATGATTTGTGTAAACCCTGAGCAATCCATTCCCAACGGACTTCGTCCACCCCACAGATAGGGCACATTGATCAGCTTGCAGGCAGTTTCGGGAACTTTTGAAAGGGGGATTTTTACTGTTGACTGCCTGGTCTTTCCTGCAAATGAATAAGCATTACCGCCGATGCGAAAAGATTGTTCGCGGTATAAAGGGAGGTTACTGCCAAAGGGGACCAACAGGCTATCCCCGTTGTTTCCGGTTGCGGCGTGAATGAGTTCTACCGAAATAGTCTTTGAATTTTGCTGCATGAATTCAAATTCCTCCGGCAGCAGCGGCTTGTATTGTTTAGTGTCTATCCAGCCT
>JBBRRV010000207.1:0-4695 GCA_038246075.1 Bacteroidales bacterium | reverse complement strand
TTTAAATCGCAAACCAGCTGGAAGTTTGAGATAAGATAATAATGGCAAAAGGTTAAAGTGTAACTAAAAGTTAAAAGTTAAAAGTTAAAAGTTAAATGGCAAATGGCAAAATGCATTATGTAAGCGGCATTACGTCCGATATTAAAAAACGTGAACAATAGCATAAAAGAAGCAATATTAGAAAACCAACTCTAGGCACTCTAGGCACTCTAGGCACTTTTTTCAGGCACTCCCAACTCCAGGCACTTCTTACTTTACCAGTACCATCTTTTGCACTTCTGTGGATTCTCCGGTTTTCATCACAAGGTAATAGGTGCCACCAGGAATGTTTTCGGGTGACCATTCCAAAGAATAGTTTCCTGATGGCTTATGCGCGTTTACAAGTGTTGAAACGGTTTTTCCCATCACATCTTTAACCTGCAACATGAAATCCGCCGGCTTTGTGAGCGAATAGTTGATGGTGGTCGAATGCACAAATGGATTTGGTATATTCTGCCCAAGAGAACAGGTTTTAACAGCATCAGGCTTGGTTATTGATGTATGCAGCATGGAAGGTTTGCCAGCCTGAGCCCAGGCTGTGTATATTAATTCGGCGAGTGCATGGGAAGCGTTTTTAAACAGCGGAATGGTAAACCCCTGCGATTTTTTCCAAAGCGCTGTCAGATAAGCGGAGCTGTATGTGTTGCCACCCGATACACCCTTTGCATAGTTATCGGCTGCAATCACTGAGTCTACATAACTATGGTTTTTATATATATAATTGAAAATGTATTGGTTCACATCAGGGATAACGGCGATTTCCATGCCTGTATAATTTATCTGCCCGATGTTGGGATCGATCATTTTTGTTTCGTAACGTGAATGAATCCCGTTATTGCCTGTTGAGCCCCCATCGTAATTGCTTGTGATGTGCAACGGCATATGGCCGTCAGCTACATAATGCCCCAGGTCGGCAGCAAAAAGCACAGCTTTGTTCCAATCCTGCCGGGCAAAACAGTTCCTCAGCGAGTCGAAGGTAACAAGTGTAGCCCAAGGAAGTGTGCCATTCTGAGGGGCAAACAAACTCCCATGCACCAGGGTGACAGAATCGAGTGTTTGTGGAATCCTGCCGTTGGTATTGAATTCCTGGTAGTTATCAATATCAATAAAATGTTTGGGGCCTTCGGATGGGTCAGCAGATTTCCGATTATCTGCGTCTGAAGCATGCAGGGCTAGTGTGCTGTTCCAGGCAATGAATTGAGCCATTTCTATATTGTATGAGCGCGAGGCTTCAGAACTAATCTTATAATGACCGGTCTTACCCCAGCTGACGAGTGTGAGGGAGATGGAGAGCAGTCCTATTTTTAAAAGCAGGTGTTTTTTCAAAGTGCTATGTTGCAAGATCGTTAATAATATTTTTGTCAAATGTAACTTAATTATTCCAGGATGGTCATTATTATGCTTTTGCTTACAAGGTTTCTTGAAACAAAATAATTAAAATCCGGCTATCCTTGAAAACAGGCAGTATTTAATGCTTTAGTCCTCTTTTCATTAAAGCGAAATCTTTAGTCAAATTAGTTATTCTTAATTTTAAATGTAATTTTACCCGGGCGAAAGACTAATGAATTTTCCCCGGCAATTCCTTCAGCTCTTCAGCCGTTTTTCTGAGAAATATTAAAGACGAATTGAATTCTTGATTTGAGGCTCGAATATTATTGAATTATTTATTTTTTAAAGCGTACCGGTGCACTTTCTAATAGTGATGCTAACCGGCTGTAAATGAAAAAGCAAAACCCGGAGTAAATTGGTGTACAACAAATAGCTATGGACGAACAATTACGGAATCAAAATAAATCAGAACTACTGGTTGATGACCAAAACACTTTCATTACCAATGACAAGCAATCCTTTGATGTTATGCATGAGCGCACCAAAGACTGCTATTTCGAATTATTTAACTCTGTAACCGAAGCCATCTATATTCATAAAGGGGATGGCACATTTCTGAATGTGAATAATGGAGCAGCCAATATGTATGGCTATTCACGCGAAGAACTCATCGGCCGTAATCCTGAATTTGTTTCTGCACCAGGTAAAAATGATCTCAAAAAAATCGAAGCAATTCTCAAAAGAGTTGCCGAAACAGGCGTACAACAGCGATTTGATTTCTGGGGCATCAAAAAAAACGGTGAAATTTTTCTGAAGGAAGTTGTATCCAATACTGGGAAATATCTTGGGGAGGACGTCATCATTACAACAGCCCGTGATATAAGTGAACGCATGCAAGCCGAAAAAGCGCTTAAAGAAAGTGAAGGAAAATTCAGGACACTTTTCGAAAATTATCCTGATGCGACAATTCTTGCCGATATTGATACCGGGATTATTATAGATGCAAATACTGCTGCAGCTGCCATGCTTGGGCGGCCAATTGAAGAAATAATAGGGCTCTACCAGTATGAATTACATCCTTTGAATAAGGAAATGATTTCAAAAGGAATTTTCAAAGAGCATGTCAGCAGATTAAAACAGCATAACCATCCGCAATCTCAGGAGAGTATTGTATTGCGTAAGGATGGGCTTGAAGTGCCTGTTGAGATACTGGCAAGCCATATAACTATCAATGGCAGACCCCTGCTTTTAGGCGTATTCAGGGATATTACCGAACGGAAGCTTAATGAGAAAGCGCTGAAAAAAAGCACCGCAAGACTAAACAGGGCTGAACTTTCTTCAAAAGCCGGCAACTGGGAAATACACCTTAATTCTAATAAAGTACTGGCTTCCAAAGGTGCAGGTAAATTATATGGTATTAACGAAGATTCCTTTCCTTTACCAGAACTTCAAAAATACACCCTTCCGGAATACCGGCCTTTACTGGATATGGCCTTGCAAAATCTCATTGAGAAAGGAGAACCCTATAACGTAGAGTTTAAAATAAAAAGATCAGGGTCGGATGAAATTCTGGATATCCATTCCCTTGCTGAATTCGACAAAGAAAAAAATATTGTCTTCGGCGTGGTACAGGATGTTACAGAGCACAGAAGGGATGAAAAAATACAAAAAGTTTTATACAATATTTCCGGCGCAGTCAATACAACAAAAGATATAGAGGAATTTATATCCTTTATGCAGCATGAACTCGGAACCCTGCTTGATACGACAAATTTCCTGATTGCCTTTTACGATGAAGAGACAGATATGCTTTCAGCTCCTTATTATAAGGACGACAATGATGATATAGGCGTTTGGTCTGCAAGTAATTCGCTGACAGGTTACGTCATAAAACAGAATAAACCGCTTTTGGTGACAAAAGATGACCTTTTTAAAACGGAGTGGCTCCGGAAATACGCCCAGGTAGGGTCCAATTCTGAAGTATGGCTTGGTGTGCCCTTGAGGGAAAAAGGCAAGGCATTTGGTGCTTTTGTGGTTCAGAGTTACACTGATCCTTTTGCCTATAATGAAAAAGATGTGGTGATGCTTGAGTTTATTTCCGATCAGATCAGCCTGACTATTCAAAGAAAAAAGGCAGAGCAGGTTATAAAAGCAGCCAGGGCCAAAGCCGAAGAATCCGACAGACTCAAAACAGCCTTTCTTGCCAATATGTCGCACGAAATTCGTACGCCAATGAATGGCATCCTGGGTTTTGCTGAACTGCTGGACGATGATACCCTCTCAGCAGAACGCCGCCGGGAATTCATCTCGGTCATCAGCAGCAGTAGCAAGCAACTGCTCATTGTTATCAACGACATTATTGATATTTCGAAGATTGAAAGCCAACAGCTGAACATCAGTAATGTCAGGTTTAACCTAAATGAATTGTTGTACAAGGTGCTCCTGACTTTTGAAAACATCAAAAAAAATGCAGGCAAGTCACATCTTGAACTTTTTCTTGAAGAAGGGTTCGCTAACCGCGAGAGCAACATCATCTGCGATGATGTGCGACTGAGTCAGGTATTGTATAACCTGCTTGGCAATGCACTAAAATTTACCAGTACGGGTTTTGTAAGGTTTGGCTACCGCCACGAGAACGGCCATTTGTTGTTTTATGTGAAGGATTCAGGAAAGGGTATCCCTGAAGATAAACAACAGTTAATCTTTGACCGTTTCAGGCAGGTAGAGGAAAGCAACACACGCCAGTTCGGAGGAACAGGCCTGGGCCTGTCAATTTCCAAGGGACTCGTTGAGTTAATGGGTGGTAAACTATGGGTCATTTCCGAGGAGAACAAGGGTTCAACATTCTATTTTACGCTCCCTGACGACATCCTGGCCATGGCCCAGGAAGCAATTCCTGAACCAAAAAAGGAAATGCCCGATAAAGGATTCGATGGTTTGACGATTTTGGTTGCGGAAGATATACAGTCAAATTTTCACCTGATTAAGATTATGCTGAAGAAAACCGGAGCCACATTGTTGTATGCTGAAGACGGGTTGCAAGCGGTGAAAACATGCAGGGATAACAATCATATTGATCTGATACTAATGGATATACAGATGCCAAACCTAAACGGATATGAAGCCACCCTGGAGATCAGGACATTCAGGCCCGATCTGCCCATTATTGCGCTGACTGCATATGCTTTTGAGGAAGATAAGATCCGTGTTATGAATGCAGGCTGTAACGATTTTATCACAAAACCAATTGATAAGGCGGGATTGATTTCCAAACTTTCAGAATACCTGATTAAAGAAAAAAATTGAAAGCTGGCAGGTTTCAGATAC
>JBBRRV010000206.1:0-4731 GCA_038246075.1 Bacteroidales bacterium | reverse complement strand
CTGTTCCCGCATTTCAGCCAGCTTTTTTTGAAATTCTTTTTTGTTATAAACATTCCGTTTAATGACATCGGCTTCTGCCAGCATGTTTCCAACTGGTTCAAGGGTCAGGTTATTATGCTTATCCAGGATCCCGGAGCGGAACACGATGGAAGAAATATGTCCTTCACCTGTAGCCCGGAAACTAAAAATCACTCTCTTTTCATCCGTTCTTGTTTCTGACTGATCCGGATTTTCCACAATGGATGGATTAAAAAAAGCAGCGGATTCAATGGAATACTCCATCGTAAAGTATGAACCTATCAGTGCTTTTTGCGCTGTACTGAGATCCTCTTCATTCACTTCGATCTTATCAAAAACCGGAGCTACTTTGTCAAAATGTTTCTCAAAAATGCGTGAAATATTTCTGTGACGACGGGAATATCCCCTCAACAACTGACTCATGGCAATATTTACCTCTTTTTCAGGCATAGCCAATACTTTTCTGATGATATCTGCTGACCTTTCATCACCCATATATAGAAAACGGGCAATGATCCTGGAGGGGTCAGGACAAAATATGAACTTTTTTCTGGTCACAGCTACTTGCATGGTTTTCTGTATTATAGATCGGATGATGGTTTAAGCTAAAAAAATGTAAAAATTGAACATAATCCTCCGGGAATCAACGATCCAATGTTCATCAATATTTTTAAAGCTGCAACATTTTTTTATTAAGATTTGGATTGCCAGTTGAATCCGCTGGTGAATTCGGGGTATTCCAGGGCGTAAATGTACCAATATTAAGACCAAAAGATTGTATATCCAAAGAAATTGATCCTCCTTTTGCTTTTTAAAGCATGGATAACCATTGCTGCCTTTGAGCGGAGCCAAAGCAAGGAGCGGAGCCAAAACTCCCAGGGGATCGCAGCCATTGCATCTGTTTGCTCCCTGCTTATTGCCATAGAAAGGATTATGAACGAAAAAACCCATCTCCGTTAGGAATGGGCTTTTTTATGTTTACCTTATCTTTTGTTTGATCGCACAGCGCTGATCGGGTCAGCACGATGCGTAATGACCACTTGCGTCTTATATGAAGCTATGCTTCGTCTTTTGTTGTACGCACCAGACTAATGCCGGAAATGAAAAATATGAGGCCAAGAATACCATAAATGGCGAGTGCTTTGATGTCGTGCGTGCCACCAGAGGTGTTTACAAATAATACTGCTGTATAGATGAGACCTGCTATTCCAAGGATAGTCAGCAATGCGCCAAAAAGTCGTTTGAGATTCATAATTTTTGTTTTTTTAGGTTTGCTGGGATCGTGAACCCAATTTCAAAAAAAAGTTTATTGTTTTTTTAAGACAGTCCGCATTGGACCATAGCACTTTTTAAAAATACCACCGTTAACACTGCTTATACGTGTATGGACGTCAGGTATGTGAAAAGCCCAAAAACCTTGAGCAGCCAGATGACCAGAATTACAATGACCACAATATTGAGGATTTTTTTTATCGGGCGCGACATGGGAATCAGCGTGTTGACAAGCCATAAGAGGAAGCCTACAACAATAATAGTAAGTAAAACGGTAATGAGTGACATAGGATTGGATTTTAGAAGTTTATAACAAAGGTAATGGGGTTAATCGCTTCATATGTTACACAATTATAGAAATGAGTTACATTATTCACACATGAGGTGAAGTCTGCGTAAGCTCAAATTCCACCTTAATTGTGATTTTTTTTATCAACCGCAATGATGACTATACCTCCAACCAGCAGAACAACGCCAATAATAGGTGACCACTGGATAGGATGACTCGTTTCTTTGTTTATTTCAATTGCGCCTAAATCAACCACTTTTTCTTTTGTTACATAATTGAAGCCGGTGTAAACCATCATGATGATTCCGATGATGATGAGTATAAGTCCTAAGGGTTTCATATTTTTTTGTATTGTTGAAATGGGTTTGTAAGTCTGAGGTATTTATCCTTTATACCGTTGGAATGATCTTCACCACCCTGTTGGTGAAGACACCAACAGGGCTGGAAGACAGTAATAAATTAGTTATTGATTGTTATATTCAAATGCAATGAAGGCGAATTAGTGAATGGCAATACCGATTGTTGAAACGCCTGTTGACAGGTCGAGGAATAAGCCGATATTGTTACTCAGGTGGACCTCTGTGCCTAAATGTAAGTCAAGAAATAAAGGACTTACTTCATGATAGTATGTATCGCGGTAATAACCATCATCCCAAACCGATTTTACAATTGAAAATCCTAATGAACCAGCCACATAGAAATCCCATTGTGAATTGGCGTGGAGTAACTGATCTAAATAGAGGGAACCTTTAACACCTACAGGAATAATAGTAGTGTGGTAATGGCGGTCTACATTGTGGTAGGAATAAAAAGTTGCAAAAGGAGCCAGTGTAAAATTATTGGCCACATCAAATTCATAGTTCGCGCTGAGCACAGGTGCAGTATGTCCATAATAGTTCGAATATCCGCCGATACCTAAACCTAAGTTTAAAGTATTTCCATATCCTTTACTGTTTTCAACGTAAGTTACCCTTACTGCTCTATTCTGCGCATAAATAGTAGTACTTGCCAATGCGACAAAGAACAGTAAAATAATGATTGTTTTTTTCATGGTTTGTTGTTTTAAGGCTGCGAATATATTTTCGCGGTGCAAAGGTGATTCTTTGATGCCACAAATCCTTACATAATTATGGAAAAGATTTACATTATTCACACATTCCCCGGGCCCAGGTTCCAGGTTCCAAGTCCCAAGTCCCAAGTCACAAGCCCCAAATTCCAGGTCCCAAGACCCAAGTTTCTGCTTCTATTTCTATGTCGGTATTAGCAACAAACGTCCCTCGTCCCTCGTCCCATGTCCCTCGTCCCTCGTCCCAAGCCCCAAATTCCAGGTCTCAAGACCCAAGTTTCTGCTTCTATTTCTATGTCGGTATTAGCAACAAATGTCCCTCGTCCCTCGTCCCTCGTCCCATGTCCCCCGACTCCAAACTTACTTAAGTTAGTTCCTGTTTGAGCAATTTTTAAATGGGGATCGTCTTTTCATTGGATCATATGCAGTTATGTGTGAATCATGTAACTTATTTCAAAAATTATGTAACGTTATCCGCGCTGAACATACTGAAATTTGTAAAAAGTTTTTAAGTTTAGGAAAAATACAAATTGAGTAAAAAGAAGTTAAGAAAACAAATGTCAGAGTCGTTTATTTAAATACGCACTTATTTTAGAAATATGGTTGCTGTTTTAAAAGACAAAAGCAGTCAAGACTTCAAGAGGCGCAACATGCACAAATTTAAAAAACCACTTGTCATTATGACCAGCATCGCGGTCATTGTTGTATTGGTGGCTATTTTATTTGCTTCACCCATCACAAAATACCTGATCGAAAAGTATGATGTGAAATATACCGGACGTCAGGTTACACTTGACTGGGCTTATGTGAATCCGTTTACGGGATACATTTATTTAAAAAACGTTAAAATTTATGAACTGAAAAGTGACAGTCTCTTTCTTTCAGCAAAAAGCATAAGTGTTGATTTTGCCCTGCGCAAGTTATTTTCCAAGACCATTGAAATCAGCAGTCTATCCTTCAATGAGCCCAGGGGGATCATCATTCAGGACCAAAAGAATCTGAATATCAATGACCTGATAAAAAAGTTTTCATCGGATGGGAATACAGCAAAAGCCAAATCACCGGCTCGGTTTAGTATTCTCAGCATAATAATAAAGGAAGGGGAGTTTCATTACCGCGACAAACTTATTCCAATCAATTACTTTATTAAGCATGTAAATATTGAAAGCTCCGGAAAACGGTGGGATGTAGATACCATTGCAGCAAAATTTTCTTTTTTATCGGGTATCGGCAACGGCGGGATGAAGGGTGATTTTACGATCGATACTAAAAAAATGAATTATCGGATGGCTTTAACAGCTCAAAAATTTGATTTAAACATTTTAATACAATATCTGAAGGGCTTAACGAACTATGGAAGTTTCGCTGCTAACCTTGATACAGATTTTAAGATAAAAGGCAGTTTTAAGAATGTTGAAGATGTTACCATTTCAGGGATTTTGGCCATTAATGACTTTCATTTCGGGAAAAATGTGAAAGAAGATTATGCTTCTTTTGACAAAATAGCAGTGGCCATATATGAGCTAAGCCCGATCAATCACAAATATTTTTTTGATTCGGTTTCGCTCAGTCATCCTTATATCAGTTATGAGCGTTATGATAAATTAGATAACTTTCAAAGAATGTTTGCGCTGCCGGGTTCAGATATTTTGAATGCTCCATCAGCAGATACACGGTATAACCTGCTTTATATTATAGGTAATTATATAAAGAATCTGTCGCGGAATTTTTTCCGGAGTAATTATAAACTTAACCGCCTGGCCATTTACAAGGGCAACTTTGCATATAATGATTATACGTTAAATGAAAAATTTTCCGCGAAATGCGATCCGTTTTTCCTGCTTGCAGATTCCATTGCTAAAAATAAACAACGTGTAAAAATATTTCTAAAGACTGGTATTCAGCCATATGGTAATGCAACTGTGACTTTAAGCATCAATCCCAAGGACAGTTCTGATTTTGATCTGAAATTCAATGTGCAAAAATTGCCTGCTTCACTGTTTAATCCATACACGATCGCATACACTTCATTTCCGCTGGACAGGGGAACCATAGGGCTTAATGGCACCTGGCATGTGAGGAATGG
>JBBRRV010000205.1:0-4745 GCA_038246075.1 Bacteroidales bacterium | reverse complement strand
TTCTTCCTTTTCCCGTTTAGCAGATCTCCAATGAGAAAACCCATGGCTCCTCCCCAAACAGAGCTGATGTATGGACTTGAGGTAATGGGGCATGCTCCGGTGGTACAACCGACTTTGAGATAGTACAGGTAACCGCCAAGTGCTCCTGCAACCATGCCAGCCAGGGACAGGAGTGTGAAAACCACGAAAATCCGTTTGTGATAATATTTAACTGGTTTTATATTTTCTTCAGCAGGTGCATGCGCTTCTGCAGCTAAAGGCTCCTCCACAGGTTCATCCGCATGAATGAATTCGTTTTTAGGCATATGTTTATTACTACTTCAGGTATTTGTTAATGAGTTCTTCCAGCGAACCTTTCGACTGCAAGCCAATCAGGGTTTCAACCGGGGAGCCGTCCTTAAAAAGGATCAGCGTGGGTATCGACTGAATATGATAGGTATTGGCAATATCGCGGTTCTGATCGACGTCGCATTTGCCAACAGTGAGTTTTCCCTTAAATTGTTCAGCTATTTCGGCAACAATGGGACCCTGCATCTTGCATGGTTGGCACCAGGTTGCCCAATAATCGACCAGGACCAGTCCTTTGCTTTTTGTTTGTTCAAAGTTGTCCTGTGTCACCAGAATGACGTTCTTTTCGGAAGTTTTCTGCCGGTTGCAGGATATGTTCAGCAATACGGTTATCAGCAGCACAGCAAGTGCAAATATCTTTTTCATTGTTTTTCTGTTTTATAGTTCTTAAAGGAGTGTTGGTTTATATGGCCGCTACAAAAGTAGAGATTCTTTTGATCTGAAAAGAAAAGGTCATCGCATGCGCACAACAGTAATTCCGTTCCCTCCTCTTTCAAGTGCCTCGTCGGCGATGGAACGTACTTCCTGAACGCTGTGCAGGTATTGCCTGATCAGATCGCGCAGCACGCCGTTTCCCTTGCCATGCAGAATATTTACTTCCGACATGTTCAAGAGGATGGCTTCATCGATATAGCCCTGTACAATTGTCAGTGCTTCTTCTGCACGCTTTCCCCTAACATCCAGGGTAAGCCTGAAGTTCTCCATTTTGGCATTCATGTCATTGATAATATTGCTGTAAGCGTGTTGCCGGGTGCTTTCCGCCTCGTTTTTTACGGCTGATTTTTTGGCTTTTTGCAGTTTGTCAAGGCTTACACGCACACTCGCCGAGTTGAATTGCACCAGTGCTTCTCCCTGGCCTAAGCTGATGAGTTTGCCAACGGCTGATGCATCCCCGATGGTCACCCAGTTACCCGGAGCAAGTGCAGTTTCAGGTTCAGCGGGTAGTGGGAGTGGCGCAGCCTTGGGTGCGGGTTTTAATGGAACGGCTGGTTTGGCAAGGTCCTCTGCATGCTGCTTTACTTTTTCCCGCAATTGTTTGGTCGTAATTTTAGCGGCCTGCGATTGTTTGATCTCCTTGATCGTTTTCTCGATAAGTGCATTCGATGACTCAACAATATGCCTGGCTTCTTCGCGGGCTTCGCTGATAAACTGTTTTTTCCTGTCGTTGAGTTGTGTGCTTAAATGCTCATATTTTTCGATCAGCTCGGAAAGTATCTCTTCGGCAGCCCGGAGCTGTTTTTCTTTTTTGGATAACTCAAGTCGTTCGATTTCGAGGTCCTCCAGTTGCTGGTCGAAATTAAGCTGAGATTTCCCGGTCTTTTCGGAAGCAAGCTGAATAATCTCAACAGGCAAACCTATGTTCCGGGCTATTTCAAAAGCAAACGAGCTGCCGGGTTTGCCGATGACAAGTTTGAAAAGCGGTTGCATCTGCCTGGTGTCGAACAGCATGGCACCATTGGTAATTCCATTTTCCTTACCGGCAAGTAATTTCAGATTGGCATAATGGGTGGTCACCACGCCATAGGCCAGCTTAGCATTGAGATTGAGCAGGATAGTTTCGGCTATTGCTCCCCCCGCCTGGGGCTCGGTCCCTGCACCAAATTCATCAATGAGGAAAAGGGATGATGCCCCGGCATTCTCCAGCATCAGCTTCATGTTCAGCAAATGACTGCTGTAAGTGCTGAGGTCATTTTCGAGCGATTGTTCGTCGCCGATATCGATAAAAATATCCTCAAATATGCCGACTTCTGATGTCTCACGCAGCGGAACCAGCAGGCCGCACTGCGCCATATATTGCAGTAATCCCACAGTCTTGAGGCAAACGGATTTGCCGCCGGCATTCGGGCCCGAGATGATCAGGATCCGTTCTTCCTGGTTCAGGACAATATGGAGTGGTTCAACAACTTTGTGCTGTGCCTTAAGCGCCAGGTATAAAAGCGGGTGGCGTGCATCCATCCAGTTGATAAACGGTTTATCCACGAGCAACGGCAGTACGCCTCCTGTTTCCAGTGCAAAGCTGGCTTTGGCACGCATAAAATCGACTTTACCCAGGAAATGGTAGGCTTTCCGGAGATCAGGAACGAAAGGGCGTAAAAAGTTGGTAAATGAGATCAGGATGCGGATGATCTCTCGCTTTTCAGCGTATTCCAGTTCCCTGATCTCATTGTTGATGTCGAAAATCTCGACAGGCTCAATGTATACGGTCTGGCCGGTAGCTGATGCATCATGGATGAAGCCTTTGATTTTGCGCTTGTTCATGGCAGGAAGCGGAAAAACAAGCCTTCCATTACGCACAACGATCTCTGCATTGCTTTGTGCCCATCCTTCGCGTTTGGCCGAAGCAAGCGATTTTGATATACGGCTCTCAACGGAGTTCTGTTTGGCGACGATATCTTTGCGGATGGCATGCAATTCCTTTGAGGCATCATCACGGATGGTGCCTTTTTCGCTCACGATCTTGTTAATGGCAGGGGTGATGCTGTTTTCGATAAATACCCCTGATGCCAGTTCCAGCAACAAGGGATAGCTCCTGTCGCGACTGCCCTGGGCAAAAGAGATAATGGAAGTAATGGTATTGACAGAAAGTTTTAAATCGAGCAGGGCATCGGGCTCAATGTAAGCACCATCTGTAATGATCCGGTTTAGTTCGGAGGTAAGATCAATATAATCCTGGCTGGGGAAATGAGGTTCGAAGAGGAGGATTTGCCTGAATTCTTCCGTTTGGTTTAAAGAAAGCGATATGAGCTTCAGGTCGGTAAATAAGGAGATCGACTCCACATAGTTTCGGCCCAGATCGCTCAGGCAGGATTCCTTCAGCATGCTGCGAATGGAATCGAATCCTATTTTTTGTTCAAAATTAGCTGGAAATATCACGAAAAGGGCTTTCTGCAAAAATAGTCATTCTATCTTAAAACCACGACAGCAAAAGCCATCAAGCCAGAAGCCGCTTTTTTGAACGTCGTTTCCTCCGGATGAAAAGGAATGACATCAGGGAAAGCAGGGCCAGCGGCAGGGAGATGTACCACCATAAGTTGCTGTTACTTTTGCTGATGTGCAGCGGGGTCGTGTCGCCGATACTCACATATGCGGCCCAGAAATGCGGATGTGCTTTCAACTGGTCGGAAGAACGGAGGTAATTCAGCTTGGCCTGCTGTAAAGCTACATCCTTTGTTTTCCCTTCGGCAAGGGAGGTGTAGAAAGATGTCATTAGTTCCACGCCCGAGTAATCTTCAACACTCCACAAGGTCATCACGATGCTTGGAACGCCGGCATAGAAAAAACCGCGGGCAAGGCTCATGATACCTTCTCCTTTCATCAGGATGCCGGTTCCTGTGTTACAGGCGCTCAGCACAGCAAGTTCGGCGTGCAGATCCATATTGAAAAGTTCATAGGTATTCAACAAGCCATCATTGGTCTTATCCTTGTTCTGAAAGAAAACAAGCTTTGAATACAGGGGGTTTTCATCATTGATAATGGTATGCATGGCAAGGTGCAGCACTCCGTAATTCCATGCATCCTTTTTAAAATTCGATTCTGTCGCTTCATCACCCTCAAATACGTTGCTGTTGAATATTTTACTTATATTTTCAACCTCCTTAAGCACTCCGGGGATGGGCAGCAGGTAGTTTCGCTCGCTTCGCTTGTTTATTAAGTCTTCGGTCCTGATATGCTTAATATTGTCGTAAGATGGTGCAAAAGCAAGCAGTTTATTACTGATATCCTTTCTTTTGTTTCCAAAATCGCCGAAGAGCATGGTGGCTGAAACAGCGTAGCTGATGGAATTTTCGGCGATGAGGTAAGGCAGGGCACGGAAGTCTTTTTCGCCGGACTTTAGTTTGTGTGTCAGCAGCAGGTCGAACGAAATATACCCGATCTCAGCATCCGGGATGATGATCAGGCGTTTGTGCTGAACTATATCTTTACACGGAGCGATTAACACATCGTAAAGGCGGCCGGCAGAGGCAACAAACTGATCGAAATCGGCATGACTGAAATCCTGGTTGCCCTGGGCTGCAGTCAGGTCGCGCATGCTGCGGATATCCGACCGGAAATTGCTGTCTAATTTTGTCCTGAAGACCTGCATCTGCCGGTCGACAAAAACCATTGTATACAATACCGTATCAGTCAGTGTATATTCTATCAGGGCCTGATTCGGCTGAAGATGTTCCCTGATGGCACCGGAAGTTATGACCTCGTTGTTATACTTGAGGTTGTAGTAGGAAGGATATTTCTGCTCAATAACCTTGACGAGGCTATCGTATTTCTGATTGATTTCGAAAACCTTGCCATTCCAGAGCTTCATTTTATTTTGATCAGCTTTTGGTTTCTGGTTTTCATCGAACAGGAGCTTGTTGTAGCTGGCAAGTTCTGTTTTCAGGCGCTTTTCGCCCTCCTGC
>JBBRRV010000204.1:0-4846 GCA_038246075.1 Bacteroidales bacterium | reverse complement strand
GCCTTCACCCACCCAGATATGCCATTCACCAACTTTAATTATGCCACATGTAACTTGGTATGCAATTTTGTCGTCACAATACCCAAACAACATAATCCATAAAATGAATACCAGTAAAAGACGTCGTACAGGTTTTCAGATTATTAAAACAATTAATATTATATGAAAAATTCAACAATCGCAATTTTTGCAGCCGTTTTATTCAATTTATTGATGGCTTTCACAAGCAAGGCTGAAATTTATGCACCCGATCTCAAAAACGGCACCATCAGCGGCCGTGTTCTTGATGCCTCAACCAGCCAACCCATGGAATATGTGAGCTTAGCATTATACCGGGCAGCTGATTCTTCCCTTGTTACCGGCACAATCTCCTCCGTAGACGGAAATTTTAAAATTGAAAAAATCCCGGCAGGTGAATATTACCTGAAGATTACATTTCTGGGTTTTGAGAACCTGCAAACCGGAAGAATAAGTCTGGATGCAAAATCGATGCAGAACCAGCTTGGAGACATTAACCTTGCGGCTAATATGGCAGAATTAAACGGTGTATCCATAACAGCCGAGCGATCGAAAATTGAATACAAAATCGACAAGCGTGTCATAACCGTTGGCCAGGATCTTGTCGCAAAAGGAGGCACTGCCGTAAATGTACTTGAAAATACGCCTTCCGTGCAGGTTGATGCCCAGGGAAACGTTTCCCTGCGCGGAAGCCTTGACTACATTGTTCTGATCGATGGCAAACCATCGGTACTGAAAGGAAGTGAAGCATTGAAAACCATCAACGCTGCTTCCATCAAACAGATTGAAGTCATCACCAACCCTTCCGCAAAATACGAGGCTGACGGGAAAGCAGGGATTATCAACATCATCCAGAAAAAAGAAAAACTGGAGGGCATCAGTGGAACCGCCAGCCTTTCCCTTGGAACTTTGGATAAATATTCGGCTAATGGTCTGGTAAATTATCGCAAAGGGAAAGTGAATGTTTTTGCCGGCATCGACTTTTCGAAAAATAAATATCAGAGTAATATAACGATTAACAGCATCAGTTACCTTGAATCGGGCACCGAATATATGGAGAACTATGTTGCCCAATACAACAAAAATGATAACCTGGGAGGGAAAGCCGGAATTGATTACGACTTGGATGAAAAGAATACATTCACCCTTTCAGGCAATTATGGCATACAGGGATACGATCAAGGCGCCGATGCTAAGTATCACAACTCCTTCGAAGGCAGTGCACAGAAATACTGGTATTCGAGCAATACAGCTTTGGATGTCACCGGGAATGTCGCAGGATTAAACCTTGATTATACGCATAAGTTCGGTGAAAACCACACACTTTCAATCTCCAATTTTTACTCCTCGTGGGATGGTGTTGATAAGAACCTGTTAACCGAATACACAACGGATGATCTGCATAACCCGGAAGCAATCAATTCATCTTTAACCTATCGAAAGGACAACTTCAACTACCAGTATCGCCTGAATGCCGACTACAAACGCCCCGTTAATACCGGGACATTCGAAGCCGGGTTTCAGTACCGCTATGAAATGAGAAAAGATGACTATGTCTATAAAAACCTGGATGTTTCAACAAGTGAATGGATCGCCAACAATTTGTACAGTTATAACCTTGACTACAAGAACGACATTTATTCAGGTTACGCCACTTTTTCAGATACAAAATGGGGAATCGGATATATGGTTGGTGTTCGCACAGAATATTTTAAACGAGTCCTGAATTTCAGCAACGATGAAACGCCATACAATTACAATAAATTCATGCTTTACCCAAGCGTACACTTCAGCAAGAGCTTTAAGGAGAAACACCAGTTCCAGCTAAGCTACAGCAGGCGTATTAATCGTCCTCAGCCCTGGTTGCTGAACAAAACTCCGGGATACATAGATCCGAACAATGTTATCCAGGGAAGTCCTACATTGGAGCCTGAGTTTACGGATGCATTTGAGTTGAACTACAGGTTACCGTATAAAATTATGAGTTTCAGTGCACAAACCTATTTCCGGAATACAACCAATAGTTTCACTATGCGCCGTACGTTGCAGGAAACTGGTATCATGGTTCATGAGTTTATAAATGCCAACAGCCAGAAGTCATACGGTGTTGAACTTGGCATGGATTTTACCCTTGCCAAGTGGTGGCAGCTCAGCACCGGCGGGAGCCTGTATCATTACACGCTCGATGCACAGACCAGCACTGGTGAAACCAACCGCAGCACCAATTCGTGGGATGCCCGGATCATCAATAATTTCACACTTCATTGGGGTGCAAAATTACAGGCTGTTGGATATATGCGCGGCCCCCAGATCGATGCCCAGGGTGAAAATGATGGATTTTACACGGTAAACCTCGGGATTAACCAGCCACTGATGAAAGGTAAAGTTAATGTAGGAATCTCTGCAGAAAACATTTTCGACACCATCAAATTCGACTATTCAACAGGCAGCGACAATTATGATGCAAAATGCTTTATAGCCAGCGAAGGAATGGTGCTCAGGTTTACGGCCTCATATACATTTAATAACTTCAAAAGTAAACAACGCGGACGTGCTGATGATGCCAACTTTAAAGGTGGCGGAGCGTTTTAGCATATTTCCCTCACATTTTCACTTCTTTCTTCATTACAAAAGCCATTTGGTACTCAGCCGGATGGCTTTTTTTTGCTCATAAGTTTTCAATACCCACCCGATTTCTTAATAAACCCACCATTTTACTGTACAATAACTGCTCGTCAACAGGTTTTGCAACATAATCATTCATGCCTACAGCTTTGCATTTGACTAAATCAGCAGTGGTCACATCAGCAGTTAATGCGATGATGGGGATCTCAGAATTCAGTTTGTTACGGATATAATCTGTAGCTTCAAATCCATTCATTTCGGGCATGAGCAGGTCCATCAACACAATATCATAAGATTTTGTTAGCATTTTTTCGACAGCTATTTTCCCGTTTGCTGCAATGTCGCATTCAAAGCCAAAATCATCCAATATTGTCCGCATCAGTAATTGATTGAGTGCTATATCTTCGACCACCAGTACGTTAATGTTTTTAATTTCGGTATCCGGTTCTGGTATTTCTTCTTGTAATTCAGTACAAGTCTTTGTTTTCTGATAACTTAAGATAAAACTAAACGTGGAACCTTCATTCAGTTTACTTTTTACATGAATGGCCCCACCTTGAGCGTCTACCAGCTGCTTCACTATGGCGAGCCCCAACCCTGTTCCACCATAAAGCCTTGAGGTGCCGCTTGTGGCCTGCTGAAAATTCTCAAATATAGTTGCTGTTTTATTTTCCGCTATTCCGATCCCGGTATCTGTAACTGTAAATTCAATGGTTGCTTTATCATCATCTTCACTCAGCAGATGAATACCAATTGTTATTTTCCCTGATGCAGTAAACTTCACTGCATTGCTGACCAGGTTTAAAATAATCTGGTGCAAACGCACCGGGTCGCCGACCAGCAACTCCGGAATTTGAGGGTCGTATTCTTTGACCAACACCAGATTCTTCTCCTGAATTTTTGTTTCGAACAAATGAAGCATGGCTGATATAGATAACTCCATTTTAAAAGGTATCTGCTCAAAGGTCATTTTACCTGAATCTACCTTTGCCAGATCCAATATGTCATTGATAAGTACAATCAAAGCATCACCACTTATTTTAATGGCTGATAAATATTCAATTTGCTTTGCCGTCAGATCTGTTTTCAACACCACCTTGGTGAATCCGATAATGGCATTCATCGGTGTTCTTATTTCATGGCTCATGTTTGACAAAAATTGCTGTTTGGCTTTCACAGCCTCTTCTGCAATCTGCCGTTCGTGCTCGGCAATACTTTTTGCTTCAATCAGTTCATTTTCAAATCTTTTTTGTGCCGTAACATCCCTGGCAACAATAACAACGCCAAGTACGTCACCCTGTTCACCTTTATATACCGATCCATTGAACAATACATCCGTCAGTTTCCCTTCGTTATGGCGAATCGTAAGCGCAGAATCAGCAACCGATCCCTTTTCAAACACATCCTCATATACTTTATTAGCCTTTTGAGCATCAGTAAAATAATCAAAAAAATCAGAGCCAATCAGTTTCTCACGTGGCAGGCCGATGATCTTTACCGATGCATTGTTCATATCGGTTATTTTTCCTTCAGGGCTAATGGCGAATAACGGATCGTGGCTTGCCTCAATCAGGCTGAGTGAATATTGGGAAAGTAATTTCTGGGCTGTAACATCGCGGTAAAGCTTTTTCAGTTGCTCCTTCTGAACCAGTAATTCATGGGTTTTACTATAGAGATCCACAAAAACAGCCACCTTTGCTTTTAATATTTCAGGAATAAGGGGCTTGATCATATAATCAACTGCCCCTGACTCATATCCCTTAAAAATATGCGCGCTGTTATCCATACTGGCAGTCAAATAAATAATGGGAACATATTTTAGTGTGTCGATTTCGCGAATCAGTTCAACTGTTTCAAAACCGTCCATCTGCGGCATTTGCACGTCCATTAATATGATGGCGAAATCCTGGTCGTGAAGTAAAATTTTCAATGCTTCATTGCCTGAATTTGCTTTAACACATAAATAATTTTTGTTGGAGAGAACTAATTCCAACGCAAACAGATTTTCGGGCAGATCGTCAACCATTAAAATTTTAATACAATTATTTTCGTTCATCCGTATATAATTTATTTTATTAATTGTCTGACAGGACTCACATGTTACCATTTTGTTCAGCCTTTATGTTTCCTGAAAACATGTTCGTCAGCTTATCATTCATTTAATTCTGATCGATTGTTATTTATGCTTAACTTCTTACAGGCT
>JBBRRV010000203.1:0-4882 GCA_038246075.1 Bacteroidales bacterium | reverse complement strand
GGAAGTTTACGAAAACGCGCGTCCGAAAATGCTTTCAGCAGTAAGTCAAGACCTTTATAATCGCGGATAAAACCAAAAAACAATAAATAGTTGAAGCTTTGGTCCAGGTGAAGTTGTTCTTTTGCCTCGTTTTTGGATATGATTGCGCCGAAATTGTCGTACAGCGGATGAGGACAGTATGCTTTCGGCTTCTTTTTATCGAAGCTTTCAAGGTCGGTCAGAACAGAACGTGACATCGCTACAAATCCCTGCACGCTTTTCACCCAATACCAGCCCAGTATCCGGTCACCAATGCGCTTTTCGTGCGGAATAATATTATCTATGATTGAAATGACGCTTGAATGCCGATTTGACCTGATTATTCGTGCGATTGTACCCAGGCAGGGCGCCATAAAAGGAATCCAGAATTTTATGATAACCAGGTCGGGTCTTGATCTTTTTATCCTGAAACCGATCCGGAGCCAGTTGAAAGGATTAATCGAATTAATGACAACATGAATGCGTAGTTTTTCGGGCGCCGGTTCATCAGAATACTGGGTCTTCCCGGGGAACAAGAATCCTGGATACTGCAGCGAAAAAGTGTATAACTGCACATCGGCTCCTGCGTCGCGGTATGCGCGTGCCAGCCGTTCATTATAGGTTGCCAGTCCGCCGCGCAATGGCCATGCCGACCCGATTATTACAACTTTCTGAGGCTCACGCTCCATCTGTTCATGCTGTTTAAATCATTACCTGTCTGCCATCCGCTGAAGAACCAGGAAAAAAAAATGCTCAGCGCCGGTCGCAAACACTATGATTCTCCTGCCGGCGTTGATTTGACCGGCTACTCCCTTTTATCCTCTAACCCCAGATACTTCTCGATCAGATAATGATTCCTGTCCTGTGCATTACGTGTCATCAGTTCACCCAGGAAGCCGGCTACAAACAGTTGAGTTCCCAGTATCATTGCCAGCAGTCCCAGGTAGAAGAGCGGCCGTTCGGTCATTTTATATCCTGAGAGGAAAAGCTTGTCGTAGGTGAGAACTCCGGCAATTGTAAAACCGATCAGAAAAAGTAATGTGCCCAGTGAACCAAAAAGGTGCATGGGCTTTTTCCCAAAGCGGGAAACGAAGGATATTGAAAGTAAATCGAGGAACCCATTAATAAAACGCTCCCATCCAAATTTGGTGATGCCGTATTTTCGTTTGCGGTGCACCACCACTTTTTCGCCGATCTTCACGAATCCGGCCCATTTGGCCATCACCGGTATATAACGGTGCATTTCGCCATAAACCTCTATACTCTTGACCACTTCGCGCCTGTATGCTTTTAATCCGCAATTAAAATCATGAAGCTTTATTCCTGTCATGCGCCTGGTAGCCCAGTTATATAACTTAGTCGGAATGGTTTTCGAAATCGGATCATGACGTTTGCGTTTCCAGCCCGATACCACATCAAAGTCTTCCGATACCACCATACGGTATAATTCGGGTATTTCATCGGGGCTGTCCTGCATGTCGGCATCCATGGTAATCACCACATCGCCCTGGGCAGCCTCAAATCCACGGTTTAGCGCAGCCGACTTGCCATAATTCCGGCGAAACCTGATTCCTTTCATGCAGGGATTCCCGGCATGAATGTGCTCCACTACGGCCCATGACTTGTCGCGACTACCGTCATCAACCAATATAACTTCATAGGAAAAGTCATGCGCGCTCATCACCCTTTCGATCCAGGCGCAAAGTTCCGGCAATGACTCTTCCTCATTAAAAAGAGGAACTACAACTGAAATATTCATAAGTTTATATTACGCCTCCGGAAGCACTGTCATCGAAGATGTTTGGTTTCTTTTTCATACTGGCACCGACAATAAGTGCTGTGATCGCACTGAAAATAGTAGTGTATCCTAAGGATGTCAATGATTGAATTAAAGCAGGTTTGCTCATTTGCACTTCAATTTTATCCAGTTGTTCCTGGATTTTATCTTCCGGCATTTTCCCTGACAAGTAGGTTTCCATCCAGTCCTTTTGCGCCTGCATTATATTTTTCATGTATTCGGGATCGAATAATTGCATAAAAAGGAATGTAAATAATGTATACATGATTCCCGAAACCACCAGCGTTATAAGACTAAAAAGAAAAGCGTCCCTGAATGAAATGATCCCGCCTAAACCAGCCCTGTATTTTCTGAGATAGATAACCAGCATGGTAATCGAAATTCCCAAGGCGATAAGCATCATCAGCAGAGGTCTAACAATACCAACCGGCTTGAAATCGGCTACATACTCAATGAGAAACACAAAGATGCTAACAGCACCAATGATCAGTCCGGCTTTCGCAGATTCATTTAAGAGCGCATTCTTGTTTTCCATGTTATCAGGGTTTAATGGATTTAAATGGTTTTCATGTAATGCAAATGTACAAAGATGTAGCAATAAAATAAAATCGGACGGCTTTTTGTCAGGCACCTCAAAAATTTTGTATTTTTGCAACGGGTAAGTCTTATACGACCAGCTCCTATCGAACTCCCCCAGGTCAGGAATGAAGCAAGGGTAAATGGTTGAGCGGTGCGATATAAGTAGCTTACCCATTTTTTATTGGATTTAACTCAGAAGCTATCATCTGATTATAAACGTGAGGTCCAGCTCCGGATTCATTTTAGGATTAATTTTGCGGCATAAGTTCATCAACTGCTCTATCATCTTCCGAATCTGATCATAGCTTTTTATTATTCATAAATTCCCAACATTAAACCATTCCATTTTAGTATGAAATTTTTCATCGACACAGCTAACCTTGATCAGATCCGCGAAGCGAACGATCTTGGTATTCTTGATGGTGTAACAACCAACCCCAGCCTGATGGCCAAAGAAGGCATTAAAGGCACAGATAACGTCATGAAACATTATATTGCCATCTGCAATATTGTTGACGGGCCAGTTAGCGCAGAAGTGCTTTCCATTGATTATGAAGGCATGATCAACGAAGGCACCATGCTTGCTTCGCTTCATCCGAATATTGTGGTGAAAATCCCGATGACAAAGGATGGAATCAAAGCCATCGTGTATCTTACCGATAAAGGAATACAAACCAACTGTACGCTGGTATTTTCAGCGGGTCAGGCCATCATGGCTGCCAAAGCAGGTGCAACATATGTATCGCCGTTTATCGGACGTATCGACGACAGCGGAGTGGATGGACTGCAGCTTATCGAACAGATTGTTCATATTTTCAGCATGCATGGTTTTGAAACACAGGTATTGGCAGCATCTATCCGCAACACGATGCATATCATCAAATGTGCGGAATTGGGCGCAGATGTGATCACCAGCCCATTGTCATCCATCCTCGGCTTGTTATATCACCCGCTGACTGACCTGGGACTCCAGAAATTTATGGAGGACTCCAAAAAGATGAGTAAGTAGATAGGTTTGATCTTATTTTGAATCACGGAGCCGGGGAAACCCGGCTTTTTTTATTACTTTTACCTGCGTAACCGGCTTTCACAACGGTTATTAATTGTAATTTACTGGAAATATTCAGCACACTGAATTTATATCGCAGCTATGCTTCTTAGAATTTATCCCGAAAACCCCAATGAACGGCAGATCAAAATCGTCACGGAATGCCTGAATGATGGCGGCATCATTATCTATCCTACGGATACGGTTTATGGGATTGGTTGTGATATTTTCAAATTGAAAGCTGTGGAACGTGTGGCCCTGCTCAGGGGCATAAAACCTGAAAAAGCAAGGTTTTCATTTATATGTTATAACCTTAGCCAGTTGTCTGATTTCTGCAAACCGATAGACAATACGACCTTTAAAATGATGAAAGCCAATCTTCCGGGGCCATTTACCTTTATTCTGGATGCAAACAACAATGTTCCCAAGCTCATTCAAAGCAAGAAAAAAACAGTTGGCATCCGTATTCCGGATAACCCGATCCCGATTGAAATTGTGACAATGCTTGGGCATCCTATTATGTCAACGTCTATCCACGACGAAGATGAAATCATTGAATATATGACAGATCCTGAACTGATCTATGAAAAATATGAAAATATGGTTGACATTGTGATAGATGGGGGTTATGGAGGAAATGAAGTGTCAACCATTATAGATTGTACTTCAGGCAAGATTGAAATCATCCGGCAGGGAAAAGGCATTCTGATCTGATGGAGTTCAAAAAAGGAAATATATATGCTACAGTCCCGATGCCGCCTGATGGAAGTGAGTTTTCAGAGGTATTGCTCCGGCATGGAAATCTTATGATGGAGAGGATCATATCTGAAGGTCAGACCACGACCGATGGAAAATGGTATGATCAGGATACCGATGAATGGGTTTTATTGTTGCAGGGGGAAGCCCGTATTGAATTTGCCGGGGCTGTTACCTTAGCCCTGTCACAGGGTGATTACCTGTGGATTCCTAAGCATACCCTGCACCGGGTAGTGCATACCAGCAAAAAGCCTCATTGTGTGTGGCTTGCATTACATGCAAAGTAGAAGCATGCAATACTGAAGCATTTTTTTTGTTAAAAATCCGGTTTGCCTTTGGTAATTAAGAAAAGATTCCTACTTTTGCACTCCCAAAAACGATGATTTGGTAGCTCAGCTGGTAGAGCACATCCCTTTTAAGGATGGGGTCCTGGGTTCGAATCCCAGCCAGATCACATATTTTGATTGTTATTGCTCAAAATCGCTAACTGTTAACCAGTTAGCGATTTTTTTTTGCTGTTCTCACTTCTGTGTTTTATAATGCCCCGCCGCCAACGTCTGCTTAAATTAACCTTATCCTGTTAAAACAAATTTTTATCACTAACTTTGTCATACGATGCTGCAATTACAGTTGATTCGTGATCGCACCTTTCCGGCAGCATTGCGCTTCGCAAGGAAACAGTG
>JBBRRV010000202.1:0-4890 GCA_038246075.1 Bacteroidales bacterium | reverse complement strand
GCACCTCGTCATTGCCGATGATGTGAAGATAGCAGCACAGTCGGGAATAAGCGCAAGCATCACCTTAACAGGCACCACCATGATGGGCTCCCCGGCTTTTGAAATCGGGCGGTATAAAAAAGCATACATTCACTTTCGTAACCTCCAGAAAATGGCCGACAAAATCGATGCACTCGAAAAGCAATTGAAAGCGATGAACCATAAAGATTAAGTTCTATAAATCAGTATTATACTAATTACCACCATTTTATTCTACCTTTACTCATACAAATGGCTGACAAACAAAAAACAATTAAAGCGCCTGCAAGTGTTTCAGGTGCAGGATTACATACCGGGCAAACAGTAACTCTCACTTTTTTACCTGCCCCTGTTAATTATGGTATCAGGTTTTGTCGTACCGATCTGGAGAACCACCCTATCGTGGAAGCCGATGCCGACCTAGTGGTTGACACATCACGTGGCACCACAATCGAAAAAGACGGAGTCCGCATTTGCACCATTGAACACGCGCTCGCAGCTGTATGGGGATTGGATATCGATAATGTTCTTATCGAACTCGACTGCTCTGAAACGCCCATTATGGATGGCAGCGCCAGGTTTTTCGTTGAAGCAATCCTTAAAGCAGGTATTGTGGAGCAGCTGGCCGACAGGCAATATTTCGAACTAAGGGAAAACATCAATTATATCGACAAAGAGCGTAAAGTTGAAATGCTCATTGTACCCGATAAAGAATTCCGTGTATCGATCATGATTGATTACGAGACCCGCATTCTGGGTACCGAATATGCCTCTCTCGACAAAATCGCCAGTTTCTCCGAAGAGATTGCCAATTGCCGCACATTCGTTTTCCTGCATGAGCTGGAATACCTCATCCAGAACAATCTTATCAAGGGTGGTGACCTGAGTAATGCCATCGTTTTTGTTGACCGCATTGTTGAGCAGGATGAACTCGATCGCCTGGCCAAGTATTTTGGCAAACCAAAAATTCAGATCCTGAAGGAAGGAATGTTAAACAATGTTGAACTTCGCTTTCCCAATGAACCTGCCCGCCACAAACTCCTGGATGTCATAGGCGACCTCGCGCTTGTCGGAATGAGAATAAAAGGTCATGTTATTGGTACCCGTCCCGGTCATCTCTCCAATACGAATTTTGCCAAATTAATCAAGCAGCAAATCCGCTCCACCCAGGACGCCAATAAGGCCCCAAAGCTAGATCTTAACAAAACACCTATATATGATATCAACGATATCAAGAAGATATTGCCACACCGTCCTCCGTTCCTGCTGGTAGATAAAATTCTTGAGATGAGCGACCATCATGTAGTCGGGCTTAAAAATGTGACCATGAACGAAGGCTTCTTTGTGGGTCACTTTCCTGATGAACCGGTAATGCCCGGCGTTTTACAGGTAGAAGCTATGGCACAAACAGGCGGAATTTTTATACTTAGTTCCGTTCCTGATCCCGAAAATTACATTACCTACTTCCTTAAAATGGAGAATGTACGCTTCAGGCATAAAGTAGTGCCCGGTGATACACTCATCTTCAAACTCGAATTAATGTCACCTTTCCGCAGGGGCATCTGCCACATGAAAGGCGTTGCATATGTCGGAGATAAAATAGTTTCAGAGGCTGAACTCATGGCTCAAATCGCAAAAAAAACAATAAAAAAATGAATCAACCCTTAGCTTATGTTCACCCTCAGGCCAAACTGGCAAAGAACGTTGTAATTGAGCCCTTTGTCAACATCGAAAAGAATGTTGAAATCGGTGACGGGACCTGGATTGGTTCCAATGTTACAATTATGGAAGGCGCCCGTATCGGTAAAAACTGTAAAATATTCCCCGGCTCAGTAATTGCCGCCACACCACAGGACCTGAAATACGCAGGCGAGGAAACACTGGTTCGTATCGGTGATAATAACACCATCCGTGAATTTGTCACCATCAACCGCGGAACCAAAGCCAGCTGGGAAACTGTGATCGGGAACAACAACCTTTTGATGGCATATGTGCATATAGCCCATGATTGCATTATCGGTAACAATTGTGTGCTGGCCAATGCCTGCACACTTGCCGGACACGTAACCATCGACGACTGGGCCATTGTCGGCGGGTTGTCCGCTGTACATCAATTCGTCAATATCGGTCAGCACACCATGATTTCAGGAGGCTCTCTGGTCAGAAAAGATATACCACCATTTACAAAAGCTGCACGTGAGCCGCTCTCATTCGTAGGGATCAACTCCATCGGATTGCGCAGACGTGGGTTTACCCCCGAAAAAATCAACGAGATACAGGAAATATACCGTTATATCTATTTGAAAGGCCTTAACGTAACCCAGGCGCTCGAACTCATCGAAGCGACCATGCCGGCAACTTCCGAGCGTGACGAAATCCTCTCCTTCACCGCCAAATCAAGCCGCGGCATCATGAAGGGATATTCCCGCGTACTCTGATCATGCAGATAATCCTGGAGAAAATAAGCAAGAAATTCAACTACGAGTGGATTTTCAGAAATGTGGATTACACATTCAACAGTGGTGAGGCATACGTAATACTGGGCTCAAACGGCTCAGGCAAATCCACACTGATGCAGATCGTTGGCGGTAATTTACTTTCAACCACCGGGTCGATAAAACATGTTGACGGCGATAATCAGGAGATCCCGAGCGACCTTTTGTACCGTCATGTTTCCATCAGTGCCCCTTATCTGGAAGTGATTGAAGAATTCACCCTGCCCGAGATCCTTGAATTCCACCGTAAATTCAAACCATTCCGCAACAACCTCACCGATAGCCAGATCATCGAAATTACCGGGCTCACCAAAGTCAGAAACAAACCCATACGCTATTTCTCATCGGGGATGAAACAACGCGTTAAACTGGCACTGGCCATCCTGAGCGACACCAAAGTGGTATTGCTCGATGAACCATCTTCAAACCTCGATAAACAAGGTGTGGAATGGTACCAGGAGCTGGTTGCCAACAACCTTACCGACCGCATTTTTATCGTTTGTTCCAATTCTCAGGGACATGAATATAGCTATTGTACACAGCAACTGCAAATCGGCGATTTTAAAAAATGATTGATTTATAATCCTTTATGCATTCCATCGTAAGGGTTTCATATCCCTTTTAAATTACCTTTGCACGGTTTTTAACCCATCCTTACAGATTTTATTCTTTTATGGCAACAACAGCGGACATTCGAAATGGATTGTGTATTGAATTTAATGGCGAACTTTTTTCAGTCGTTGAATTTCAGCATGTTAAACCTGGAAAAGGCGGAGCTTTCGTCAGAACCAAACTCAAAAACCTGAAAACAGGCAAAGTCATTCCCAACACTTTCAATTCGGGTGTAAAAATTGATGTGATCCGCGTAGAACGCAGGCCATACCAGTTTTTATTCAAGGACGACAGCGGGTATCATTTTATGAATACACAGACCTTTGATCAGACTTTCCTTGCCGAGGAACTCATCAACGCACCGCAATTCCTTAAAGATGGCCAGGAAGTTGAAATAGTGATTCATGCCGATACCGAAACCCCGCTTACCTGCGAGCTGCCACCCTTCGTGGATCTTGAAGTCACCTATTCAGAACCCGGACTCAGGGGCGACACCGCCACCAACACGCTAAAACCAGCCACAGTAGAAACAGGCGCCAGCGTTAATGTTCCTATTTTTATCTCTACAGGTGAGCGTATCCGCATCGATACCCGCACCGGAACATATTACGAGCGCGTGAAGAGCTGATGACTGCCTGACTATTAATTAATTATTTATTTCTATTCAGAAAATAGCAATGCAATGCCCAGGTAAATGGTTCTAACAAACCTTTCATTTCAGTTACCGGCATTCCAGCTGACTTAAAAAAAAACAGATGCAATTAGATTCACCCCTTACCCTCGATAGCGTGGCCGGCATCATCGGCAGCAAATATGA
The DNA here is from genome assembly GCA_038246075.1 of Bacteroidales bacterium. Taxonomy (GTDB): domain Bacteria; phylum Bacteroidota; class Bacteroidia; order Bacteroidales; family DASVHX01; genus DASVHX01. The sequence goes on along the minus strand of JBBRRV010000202.1, from coordinate 948 downwards.
CGGAAAGCCCGATTTTTTAATCACCGGTCTTAACGAACTCCATATGGTGGAACCCGGTGACCTTACCTTTGTGGATCATCCAAAATACTACGGCAGAGCATTGGGGTCAAAAGCCACAACCATTATTATTAACAAGCAGATGAGTCCGCCCGAAGGGAAAGCATTGATTTTTTCCGACGATCCATTTGCAGCCTACATGACACTGGTTCGTCGTTTCAGACCCTTTGAGAAAAGCAGCCTCAACATCAGTCCTTCTGCTGAAATAGGTGAAGGCACCATCATTCAGCCGGGAGCATTCGTTGGAAACGGTGTAAAAATCGGCCGTAACTGCATCATCCATTCAAATGTGAGCATTTATGATAACGCCCTGATCGGCGACCGGGTGATCATCCATTCAGGGACCGTAATCGGCGCCGATGCATATTACTTCCAGCGCAAGCCGGAAGGTTATCGTAAATTCGAATCCTGTGGTCGGGTTGTAATCGGCAATGACGTGGAAATCGGTGCTTTATGTGCGATCGACAAAGGTGTTTCGGGCGATACAACCATCAATGATGGAACCAAGATGGACAACCAGGTTCAGGTTGGACATGATTCCTATATCGGCAGGAACTGCCTCATCGGCGCTAAGTGTGCCATCGCAGGCGTAACCCGTATCGAGGATGATGTCATCCTCTGGGCGCTTGTAGCCGTGAATAAAGATATTGTTATCGGTAAAGGTGCAGTCATGCTGGCTACCTCGGGGGCAGATAAATCGCTTGAAGGTGGTAAAGTATACCTGGGAGCACCTGCCATCGATGCACGCCGGCGCTGGAGAGAACTTGCAGCAATACGCCGTTTGCCTGATATCCTCGACAAACTGCATATCTAATATACTTACGTCTTACTAAAATATATTTCTATGATAAACAGCTAATTATACCTTCTTGTAAATTCCAAATTCCAAGT
>JBBRRV010000201.1:0-4898 GCA_038246075.1 Bacteroidales bacterium | reverse complement strand
TAAGGTTCGTCAGGATGGAAAGGTCATTGATAAAGCAGTTCAGATAGCTGTGGGGCTGAATAACCAGGGCTTTAAAGAGATGCTGGGTATGTGGATTTGCCAGAATGAGAGTGCTTCTTTCTGGATGAGTGTATTGACCAATCTTAAAAGCCGTGGAGTGGAAAATGTCCTGATTACCAGCACGGACAATCTGACCGGATTTACTGATGCGATTAAAGCTGTTTTTCCATCCGCCAAAACTCAGATTTGCATCGTTCATCAACTACGGAATTCATTAAGGTTCGTTGTATGGAAAGATAAAAGGGCTGTGGCTCAGGCACTCAAACAGATATATGATGCTCCGGATGAGCAGATTGCAGCCAGTAAATTGACTGCGTTTGAAAAAGAATGGGCAAAGAAATACCCTTATGTCGGACAATCCTGGCGGAACAACTGGGATAACCTTACTACATTCTTTGAGTTCCCAATGGAAATTCGAAAGATCATCTACACTACCAATCTTATTGAAAATATCAACCGGAATATCCGCAAGTACACTAAATCAAAGGCTTCATTACCCAGTGATACTGCGGTTGAAAAAGTTGTATACCTGGCATTGTTGCAATCGTCCAAGAAATGGACCATGCCTCAACAGAATTGGCCAATTATGCTGGTTCAATTTATCAATATCTTTGGAATAGAAAAATGCAGTATAAAAATCTAACTTTATGCAGCTAATTGAACACGGGGTTTACACAGTTAAGTTAACACTCTCGACAGACTCCTTACTCCTTACTCCTTACTCCTTACTCCTTACTCCTTACTCCTTACTCCTTACTCCTTACTCCTTCCTCCCTACTCCAACTCCTTACTCCCTACTCCCTACTCCCTACTCCCTACTTAAAAAGAACAATCGATGAGAAAAATTCCCATAATCTCCCTGTTCCTGCTCTTGAACTTCACTGCCACCTCGCAGGAAGTCCCCCAGCATATCAGCAGTGCCTCCATCTATACATTCATGGACGAGCTGGCCAATGAGCAGGTCATTGCCTTGAATTCCATGGTGAAACCATATTCACGACTGTTCATTGCGCATAAACTGCAGGAGGCAGAACTTAACAAAGCACAGCTCAATAAACGGCAACAACATCAACTTGACTTCTACCTCAGGGCATACCGCCTTGAAACAGGTGAAAACATAAAATTACCCCATGACGTTGATTTTTTCAGAAAAGATGACTTGTCGCTTTCCCTCATCCCTACCGGGATCTTTTATAAGGATAGTTTGTTTACATTTTCACTGCAGCCCATTTTAGGTTACACTTATAATTCCAATGAAAATGGCAGTATCCACCATTCATGGGGCGGCATGGATTTCAAAGCCTATGTAGGAAAGCACTGGGGTTTTTATGCGAGCCTCAGGGACAACCACGAGAGCGAAATAACGGCTTTCCCGTCCTATTTTACCCCGGAACCAGGTGGAAATTATAAAGTGAACGAAGGTGGCCGCTTGGGTGGAGATTACAGCGAAATGCGCGGAGGGCTTACCTATTCATGGAATTGGGGATCAATAGGATTGGTCAAGGACCATTTTGAATGGGGCAATAATTACAATGGGTCCACTATCTTCTCCGGCCGCACGCCCTCTTTTGCACAGTTAAGCCTGCACCTCAATCCCGTAAAATGGCTCGATTTCCATTATGTACATGGCTGGCTGGTGTCGGAAGTGATGGACAGTGCCAGGTCCTATACAAATGTTTTTGGTAGACGGAATGTGTACCGTAACAAATTCATCGCCGCCAACATTTTTACGATAACGCCATTTAAACGACTGAACTTCTCGTTTGGAAATTCAATTATCTACAGTGATAGTTATGTGCAGCCGGCCTACCTGATTCCTTTCCTGTTCTATAAATCAGTGGATCATACGATCAACCATAATATTGACAATCAAAATTCACAAATGTTTTTTGATATCAGTTCCCGTCAGATCAGGCGGCTGCACTTATATGCTTCATTATTCGTGGATGAGTTCAACATCACCCGTGTATTCGACAAGAACAAGCACAATTTTCTGAGCTGGAAATTTGGCACCCGGTTTAGCAATATTTTAGCTCAAAATATTACGCTTACGGCTGAATATACCCAAACCAGCCCCATCACCTACCTGCACTACATACCTGCGCTAACATTTGAAACCAATAAATACAGCCTCGGGCATTACCTGAGGGACAACAGCCGGGAAATAGCATTATCGATGAGTTGCAAGCCATACAAACGATTAGATCTGTCAGCCTCCTATGTCCTGGCCCAACATGGAAATGATTATGTTTACACCGACGGGAACCTGGCTATACTTACTCCCTATATGAAAGACAAAACCTGGCAAGGCACATCCATTTCCGTGAGGGCTGATTATGAAATTGTGCAGGACAGCCATGTTTTCGTGGAGTATGTGAACAGTGAAAACCTGGGATACGATGCGGATGGATTGCCGGGGTCCTATTACCTGAATAAACGGACACCGGTGTATTATCAGGGGAAGACAGGGACGATAGGGTTTGGGATGAATATTGGATTTTGAACGAATTAAGTTAAAAGTAGAAAATTGCACGCTGATTATCGCAGACTTTTGGTTAGATTATTCACTTTGTGCTTGGAATCGCTCCGCTCGTAAAGCAGACAACCACGGAGACACGGAGAGCACGGAGGATATTGACACCATTGCTATTATTATTGCTAATAATTATAACGCAAAGATGTGATTCAGTTAAAAAGTTGTAGTTTTGAAGCATATATATACCATCGCCATGAGAAAATATCTACCACTCGTATTCTTTTTAGTACTGTCATCCTTTGTTTCCGGTCAGTCCATATTCACGCTGAAATTTATAGGAAAGGATTCGCTATCGAAAAATCTGATTGCACTGGATAGCGTTTATGTTAAAAATGCAGCGCGGGCCTGTGATACGACCATTTATGGCGCTGTTCCCAGCTTGGCCATGAAATTTCTCCCTTCTGTCGGAATCGGAATCATCCATAACACCAACGCCGGAGATCTTGTGCCCGGACAGAATTATCCCAATCCTTTCACCGGCACAACGAATGTCAATATATATACGGGACACCAAGGACCATTGAACCTGAAGTTACTGGATGTTCTGGGTCGGCAGCTTGCAGTTTATCAGCATGAGTTTGAAAAAGGATCTCATAGCTTTAAAATATCAACCTCAGGGCATGGTATTTTGGTATTGCAGGTATCAGATCATAATTCTAAACAATCCATCAAAATACTCAGCACTGAACCTGGCCAGGCCGAAAATACCATTGAATACCTTGGTCTGAGTCCTGATGCTGATTACAGACCGTTAAAAAGTGGAGCAGCAGTGCCAGGCTTCATCATTCACCTGGGAGATCAACTAATATATAAGACATATGCTAAAGGATACCAGGGAAAAACATTAACTGATATCCCAACAACCAACAAAACCTATACACTCAATCTGTCAAAATCAGACCTGCTGACTGTTACAACATCTTCTGTTACGAATATAACAGAGACTTCAGCCACCATCGGAAGTACTGTTGTTTCTGATGGTGTGGATATAGTGACAAGCCGCGGCGTTTGCTGGGCTGTGACCGTTCATCCTGATGTCACCGGAAATCATACCATTGACGGGACAGGAACAGGGACATTTGTCAGCCAGATAACGAACCTGACAGCAGGAACTTTATATTATGCAAGGGCATATGCAACCAACAGCAGTGGAACGACATATGGGAACGAGGTTCAAATTCGCGCAGCCATTTTGATACCCGCCCCTGAATTTGTAACCTATAGGACACGTGTACTTGCTGATGCAGGCGTTATCCGTAATGAAGCCAATACAGATGGTTATATCAAGTTCCTGAAGACAGCGGGTACTTATGCCAGTACCAAATTACTTTGGAATGGTGAAATGGGTAGTATACCGCGTATAAGTGGTATTTATAACTATTCAACAAAGGCTTATGATGCCAATCTTAATAATGCGCTGCTGGGACCGGAGTTAACAGTGAATGGTGGTTTTGGGTCAGATACTGGATGGATAAAAGGTACAGGATATACTATATCCGGGGGATTGATGAATATTAATGTATTAAACGATATATCATATACATATCAGTCATATATATATACGCAAACAAAATATACTAAAATATCTTTCACGGTAAGTAATTTTGTTAGCGGGAGTATATCTGTATATATTGGAGCTGGCAGCAGATATTATGCTAATGCTAATGGTACCTATACATTCGATGTAAAAGCAGGTAATTTAGTATATATTCAAGCTGGTGGATCAGGCTTTGTAGGTTCTATAGATAACTTATCAGTGAAAGAACTTTCCGCAAACGACCTATTACAAAGCACAGATCTCAATCAGCCTTTACTTTTATCAGATGGCAGTAGTAAGCAATATTTAAGCAATGCAGCCGCTGGAACAGCGTTTATGTCGCATCCTGTTATTGGCTATGCCGCTAACGAACCATGGAGTCTGCAATGCCTTATCAAGCGAGATGGTAGTGCAAATGCACAGGTAAGCTTCCTGGGCAATGGATCGGATTTGCTGAGTAATATTTCATTACGCATAGGTTCGGACAATAGGTTTTCTTTTACAAACGAGTCCGGCGTTACGGTTTCGGGTGTAAGTGGCGGAACTGCTGATATGATAGGTGTGAATACGCTCGTTACACTTGTTGCTCCCGGAAACGGAACGTTGTTGATATACAAAAACGGGATTTGGTTTGAAACACTTACCGTTGCAACTGATATTAAACTCTCCAGAATAATCAACGGTGCAGCTTCAGCAGGAAGAGAATTTGCAGGCGCATTTTATGGCTATAGAATTCAATCAGGTGCAATAACAGCACAACAAGTG
>JBBRRV010000200.1:0-4933 GCA_038246075.1 Bacteroidales bacterium | reverse complement strand
GAGCCTCCGGAAACATAAGCGATTTTTTTATTGAACTTGGCTTCAATCAATTGCTCGTACAAACTTAATTGTATTAATTTGTCATGGTTTGGAAGAACACCGTATAAGCACGATAAATTTGTCCCTATTCCAACAACTTCAATGTTTGGCAAATGGAAAACACTGGAATAAAATTCAATCAGATCATTCCGCATTACACCTTCTCTTAGTTCACCCAATTCAATCATAATAATAATCTTGTGAACTTTATCCTGTTTTTGAGCCTCTGCCGAAAGCAATTTAATCGTTTCGAACTCGGTGTTCATGCTAATATCTGCAAATTGAACTATACTTCCAATTGCACGTTTTCGGGGCGGTCTGATATAGATTGTTTCTATAGTTGGGTTAATTTGTTTTATAATTTTCAAATTTGAAACTCTTGAATCACAAATTTGTTTGAACCCGAAATTGAGTAGTTCCTGTAAATATTCTTTATTTCCGCAAAGTAATTTTGAGACGACTGACCATTTGATATCATTTTCTTTGAACACCTTGTCTAAAAAATCAAAATTCGACTGCAACTTTGTTATGTCAAGCGTAATATAAGCCATATGTTATTTCTCCTTTATATATCTCATTTCAACATATTTGCTTTTAAATCCGATTTTTTCGTAAAGAAATCTTGCAGGGTTTTCTGGTTCAACATGAAGCGCGATGTTTCCTTTCGCTGTTTCAATTGCCTTTAACATCATTTTTTTTCCAATACCCTTACCTCTGAATTCTTTTAGTGTGGCAATATATACGAGAATATTTTCGGGAATATAACCCTTCATTCCAGTCTGATTTACGACAACAATGCAGGAAGTTCTTCCCTCGAAGATCGCTTTTAAAATGAATCCTCCAAAGGAAAGTGATTCTTTTGTAGCGTAATTGACTGCTTTTTCGATATCTTCTTTTGAATCTCCGAAATTTTCAAGCTGTTTAAAAAGAAATTCTATTATTTCTGTTTTTTCAATTTTTGTTGGTTTGTTGTTTGCGTTAAACACTTCGATTTCTATCATGCTAAATATTTATTTGTTTGTAATTTAAGCTATATAAGGTTTTATTTATCTCAAGGCACTTGACTTATCCGTTTGCCGGCAGGATTCAATTACTCCAAAAAGAAATATAAATGAAAGGATAGCTAATGATTTTTGAGCTTTCATTTGAAGATGATCAGCGGGGTTTACACACTTTAATTAATAAGAAATTTTAATTTTAAATAATATGTAGTGGAGTATGATAACAAAACTATACACAAAACCACCCATTAATGTTATATAATTCCATGAAAATGTTATATAATTCCCACATTAATCAATTGAATTCTTTAATCGTTCTGCTGCGACAACTTGAACTTGTATTGCTTCAAATAGCTTCGGGCCAGGTGAATACTTCATGTTCCATCAGGCGATCGAAATAACAGATTTTATAGGTTGCGTGCGCGCAAGTTTGAGGACTCAGGGATAGGAAGGAAACAATTCTCTTTTGTGATCAGGACCCCAAAACGCATTTAATGCTGATTAAGCTCTATATGATTCCCATGGGTTTTAAGAATTTCATATGCGATTTGCACCTCCTTGGGTGTGCCGTGGGCAATGAGTAAAAAATTACCTGCTTTTAATTGATCTTGGTATTTGTCATGATGTTTAAGTTCAACACCTACAAATGTTAAAAAGGATAAAACGCCGGCTCCGATCAATCCTATGTCGAAGCCTGCCAATGCACCTACAATTGCGCCAGCGCCAAAGATAAAACCGAATCCGGGTATGGCAAACAGGCCAACACCTGTCAAAATGCCAAGCACAGGACCCACAGCCACCCCGATACTTAGTTCAGCAATTTCTACACCTTCATGTGATTTTACATGCATCTGATCGTTTTTTATTTCTGCTTTTGAAACCAGCGATATCTGTTTTTCCGGGAATCCGCCTATCTTAATCTTTTCAATTGCTTTTATTGCTTTTTCGTATGAATCATATACGCCTACTGTTGCTTCCATATCGATGCTTTTTTTTATTTACGCCTGTAATTGCATTATATAGGTAATATCAAGGAACTTACTTCTTATCCAACATATATCTTCATGAAAATCAGCCAGATAATTATAACTACCCAGGAAACTAAGAAAATGACTACGGAAGGAATTTTAAGTTTTTTCATAACTTTGGTAAATTCGTTTTATTTTGGATAACAAACAGGTGACACGATCAGGTTGAAAGATGATAAGTCGATGTTAAAGTCGATTGCATTTTCAAATTCGTTAATTGATGAATCCAACCATCCACTGACTGAATTTTCATGCTGCTGCTTCATGTGAAATCCATCTACAACAAAATCAGCATAAATCTCTTTAAACAAGCCTTCATTATCTATTATGAATATGCTGTTCTCAGTCCCGGCAACAAAATAGCTGGGATTACTTGTATGTAAGGCACTTGTAATATGATTTTTCTCATCAAACTCTTCCAGTACAGATTCCTTATCAATATCAACAAGATAGCCTTTCCCATTGGCAACTACCAAACATTGCGAGCCATTCTTATCCTCAATGACCTGGCATTTTCCATTTAAATCAGCTTTGGCAAAGCGGCCGATCCACTTATTATGCGCATTGTCAGTGAATTTTACAAATAGACCAGGCTTGTTTTGATCACCAAAATATTTTTGCGTTAATCTACTGATTAGCGGTTTTCTTTTGATTATTTCAGCATTCATTTTCTTAGCAAATTACGTTTTACATTTATATTTGTCCGATCACCCTGGGCAAATCTGACGTTTTCTTTCAAACCAAAAGTATGCATGATACAGGCCTGAGGTGTTTAAGATTCTATTAGAATCATATTAGAAATTCATTAGGAGACATATCTCTGATATCTTGGATTAACTTTGTAAAAAAAAGCAGAGATTTTATGGCTGACATTAATATCTTAATCGTTGAAGATGAGTTGAGGCTTGCAGAAATCCTGAAAAAACAATTGGAGGATGCAGGTTATATAGCCCGGATTGCAAGCGATGGTTATATAGGTAAGCAATATATTGAGCAAAACAAATACAATTTGGTGATTTTAGATATTAACCTTCCGCTCATTAATGGGTATGATCTATGCAGGGAAATCAGAAAAGTAAATAAAACTATTCCGATAATCATGCTCACCGCCCTGGGGACCCCTGACAACAAGATCTCAGGATTTGAAGTTGGTGCGGATGATTATGTTACAAAACCTTTCGATATCAGGGAGTTATTGGCACGCGTAAATGTTTTTCTGAAAAGAGCTGAAGCTACAACGGAAACTGAAAAACTGATAGCTGCAGACCTTGTGCTTGACCTGACGAATAAAACAGTTACCCGCTCCAACAAAAGAATTGACTTGACAGCTAAAGAATATTACCTGTTGGAAATATTCCTGAAAAATAAAGGGAAATTATTGTCACGTGAATATATCATTAACCAGGTTTGGGGAATTGATTTTGATCCGGGTACTAATATTATAGATGTGTATGTTAATTACCTGAGAAAGAAAATTGACAAAGATTTTGAACCTAAGTTGATACGCACAAAAATAGGATTCGGATTTTACTGCGATGACAAAGAGATATAAAATTGCAATTAGTTTAAAGGTCAGACTGGCACTGCAATTTATGCTGGTTGTGGCTGGGATACTGTTATTTTTCGCTGCGCTTGTTTATTATTTTACCTATACCACTAATCGTGACAAGTTTAGAATCAACCTTTTGAACAGAGCTACAAACACAGCTATAATACTGATAAACAGACAAGAGGTTGACACTGCTCTTCTGAAAAACATTCTTCAATCAACGTTTGCGAACCAGAATCAAGAGATCCTTGTGACGGATGCCAACTTAAGAATCATATATAGTTATAATGCGCAATTACTTAAGGCAGATATACTGCGTTCAACTGTAAATACAGATCCTTATGACTTTTTTAGGATAGGGGGTAAAGATGGTGCATTCTATAAATTTACTTATAAGCACAAGACTGCTTATGTCTTTATATTGGCTTTTGACAAGCAACGAGACGACTATATTATTGAGCTTCAAAAGATTATATTTTGGAGCATCCTTTTTAGTTTGTGGTTATCAGTTCTTACGTCCTACTTTTTATCAAGGCGGGCATTTAAGCCGGTAACTGAAATTATAAAGAATGTTAAAGCCATAAACTCTTCAAGTTTAAGCAAAAGACTTGATGAAGGTAAACGAAAGGATGAACTTGAAAGCCTGGCCATGACATTTAATGAAATGCTTGCTGACCTTGAAGTTTCATTTAAGAACCAGGAAGATTTTGTTTCAAATGCTTCACATGAATTACGCACACCACTTTCCGTAATGATTGCTGAATCAGATTATTTTTTAAACAAAGCGCATACTCCCGATGAGTACAAAAATCATATTTCAGACCTGGTAAACGACTGCAAAAAGCTAAACTCCCAGTTGAATAGCCTGTTGAATCTGGCACTGGTGAACAGGGATAAAAATATTCTGTTCTTGTCAATACGTCTGGATGAAATCATTTACGAAGCTGTTCATCAGGTAAAACATAAATACCCGGACCGGAAAATTATTACAAAAGTTCAATTTCCTGAAAATGAGAATGATCTCATCATTTCCGGTAATCCGGGATTACTAATCATCGGGTTTAAAAATATCATAGAAAATGCCTGTAAATTCTCAGATGATGATGTAAATGTAGAGCTCGTCATTGTTGATAATTTAATTAAAGTGTTGATTTCAGATACCGGTATTGGTATTCCTTCGGGAGAACTAGAAACAATTTATAAGCCTTTTACAAGGGCATCCAATGCAAAATTTAAGAGTGGTTTTGGGATTGGTCTGTCTCTAGTGGTTAAGATACTTGAGGTTCATCATGCAGTTTTGCAGGTTTTTAGTGTTG
>JBBRRV010000199.1:0-4947 GCA_038246075.1 Bacteroidales bacterium | reverse complement strand
ATAATTTATTTTATTAATTGTCTGACAGGACTCACATGTTACCATTTTGTTCAGCCTTTATGTTTCCTGAAAACATGTTCGTCAGCTTATCATTCATTTAATTCTGATCGATTGTTATTTATGCTTAACTTCTTACAGGCTTAACCAGACACGCATCAAAGAAAGCAGGCGTTCAACATCAATAGGCTTGGTAATGTAATCATTGGCCCCGGCATCAATGCATTTTTGCTTATCGTCTTTCATGGCTTTTGCCGTGAGCGCAATCACTGGTAATTTTCTGAAACGAGCCTGGGAACGTATTGTTTGCATCGCATCGTAACCGTCCATTTCCGGCATCATAACATCCATCAGTACCAGGTGGATGTCGGGATGTAAATCCAGCATTTCCAGTGCACTTTTTCCATTTTCCGCTTTGATGATCTCCATTCCGCGTTCTGTCAGGATTTTAGACAATGCAAATAAATTTCGCATATCATCGTCTACCAGTAATATTTTTTTCTCATGAAATATCGCTTCCTTATCATACAGGCTATTAATAATCATTTGCTTTGATACGGGCAACTTACTGATCGTGCGGTGAAGAAAAAGAGACGTTTCATCCAGCAGTCGTTCTTCCGACTTCACGCCTTTAATAATAATGCTCTCCGCATATTTCTGAAGCTCATTGTTTTCTTCCCTGGAAAGCTCCCTGCCGGTGTATACGATAACAGGCGGCATGTGATGATCCTTTACCTGGTCCAGTTTTTGAATCAGATCAAACCCACTCATATCAGGTAAACCAATATCGAGGATCATGCAATCAATGCGATGCTGCTGATAGATAGCCAACGCTTCTTTTCCGGTACCTGCTTCAAAGCATTTCACATCGCCATTCCCTATGAGCAGACGCATTGCCTTTCTTGAATTTTCACTGTCTTCGATGATGAGCAGGTTTTTTATTTTTCTGTCAACAAAATTTTCAATTCGGCGGAATGCTTCTTCCAGGTCCTTTTTGTCCACCGGTTTCATCAGGTACTCCACCGCCCCCTCTTTAATGGGCTCCAGCGTGCGTTCTGCCGCCGATATAATGTGCACTGGTATATGCCTTACGGATGGATTTGCCTTTAATTCAAACAATACAATATGTCCGCTGATACCTGGCAAGGTCATATCAAGAATAATAGCCTGAGGCAGGTATTTTGATGCCAGCAATAAACCATCTTCACCACTTGCCGCCGATAAACATTTAAATCCTTTTTTGTTGGCTTGATTTGATAATATAGCTGCAAATTTCAGATCGTCTTCAATGATAAGTACTGTTTTATCTTCACTGGTTATGGTATCTCTGTCATCTGCTATGCAGGGATAATTCAGAAAATTGGAATCATTTGTCGGGCGGGGTTTGAGCAAGCCGGAAACTTTCAGCCTGCCTGTAGTGTAAGCATCCTGTTCCTGATGTATCTCCAGCGGCATAATGAGCGAAAAAGTTGATCCTTCATTTAATTTACTGCTCAGAATAATTTCAGCCCCTAATAATCTGGCGAGCTCACGTGAAATGGAAAGTCCTAATCCTGTACCGCCATATTTCCTGGATGTCCCTCCTTCTGCCTGTTGAAAGGCTTCAAATATGGCTGTTTGCTTGTCCTCCGGAATCCCAATACCGGTATCGCTTACCGAAATATTCACCGTACGCCCGGTATCACGGCCAATGCCAATGCTTACACTTCCTTTTTCGGTGAATTTTATGGCATTTGACAAAAGATTCTTCATGATCTGATTCAATCGTTGCGGATCTGTGCGGATCGAATCAGGCAATTCTTTATCCATTGTTATGCTTAACTTCAATCCTTTATGTTCCGCATGATGTTTAAATTCCCGGTTGAGTTCATGGGCAAAGTTTTTCAGTGAAACGGTTTCAATATTGATGGCCATTTTCCCGGCTTCGATCTTGGAGAGGTCAAGTACTTCATTGATCAATACAAGCAGATCATTTCCACTCTTATATATTATTTCTGCACTCTCCACCTGGATATCATCCAGGTTATTATTTCTGTTTTCCGATAGATCTTTCGACAGTATGAGCAGACTATTCAGCGGGGTCCTTAACTCATGCGACATGTTGGCAAGGAACTCCGATTTATACTTGCTGCTTATTTCAAGTTGTTTTGTTTTCTGTTCAATATTGTTTTTTGCAGCTTCTACTTCTGCATTTTTAATTTCCAGCGACTGTGTCTGTTCCTCCAATTCCTCGTTGGTCATCTGTAATTCTTCCTGCTGCTGTTTCAGGTTTTGAGCCTGTTCTTCCAGCTCTTCATTCATCTGTTTCAGTTCTTCCTGCTGTACCTGAAGTTCTTCGGACTGCGTCGAAAGTTCTTTGTTGGCAAAACTTAACTCAACCGCCCGTTTTTCCATCTCTTCACTTTGAAGCTGTGTTTCTTCAAGCAATTCCTGAATCTGTTTTCTTGCAATGGCTGAATTTACAGTAATGGCAATGCTATCCATTGAACCATTGATGAACTCATTTTCTGTTTCATTGAAATCTGTAAGTCTGGCCAATTCGATAACACCCACGGTTTTCCCCTCGAACAAAAATGGAGTTACCAGCAAATGTTTTGGTTTGGTGTTCAGCACGGATGAAGTAATCCTGAGCTGACTTTCTGACAAATCAGTTAAAGATATTTGTTTTTGCTCCCGCGCAGCCTGACCTATCAGGCCTTCATTCAGTGCAAAGTTTAATTTGGTCTCCTTGGGAGCTAAAAACGCATATTGTCCGGTAAGGGTAAGTACTTTCTCCTGATCATTATACTGGTAAACAGCCCCAATGTTCGCTTTGAGGTAATTACATAAAAAGTCGATTGTATTGTTAGACAGTTCTTCGATGGACTGGTCTCCTTTTAATTTTTCGTTGAGTTGATTCTGACCTGATGTGAGCCAATTGAGTTTTACATTCGCTGCAGTTGTTTCGCGCAATGCGTGCGTCATTTTTTTCAGGGCAATCCCCAGCGTATCCTTATCTGAACGGGGTGCCATTTCAATTGTATATACACCTGAAGCGACATCGTTGGCATGTGCGGTAACCTCCCTGAAACTCTCATTCACACTGATCAGCGCATTAAATATAGGATTGAGTTCATCATTGGTTTGATCCTCCGGCTGATCATCTGCAAACTCACGACTCGCTATTTTTTCAGCCACTTTCGCTATTTCTGAAATCCGTTTACCTATTACCTGGGCAATCCAGTAAGAAATGATGATGGCCAGCAGAATGCCCAATATAATTAAAGCAATCATCAGACCTAATGCAGCATTATAGCTCCGGCTATTTTCTGCTTTATCTTTCTGAGCACTCCTTTCATTCTTATCTATAAGCCGCTGTAAATGGCCTATAGAAGCATCCCTTACTTTCATCCCCTGATCAATGGAAATTTGAAATGCTTCAGTTTCTTCATTCTTCATTGCTAATACGATGATATTGCTGAGATCGGGTTTATAACTGTCCCAGGTGCTTTTAAAATCATCCAGGATGACTTTTCCCTCATCATCAACCTAATTCTGCCAACTCATTTGTTTTTTTATCAATTGTTTCCAATGAACCATAAATGCGGTTTTTGTAATAATCTTTTCGGACAAGATCCTTCTCAAACATGATATTCTTTTCGTTGCGGGCGACTTCCAGCACACTGATCATTAATTCATTTGAAAGATTGATCTTTTTTGACGTTATATCAACAATATTCAATAAGCGCTGATTTGATTCCGAGAGTTTACCGGCCATGACAAATCCCATGGAGATCAGCAAGCCCAGTATGATGATGTAACCTCCGATTATTTTACCCTTTATAGTGAAGCGCATAAGAATTAGTATATTTGTTTATCAATTTTTATCAGCAACTCAACGATTTCCTCCAGTGGCAAAATATGATCGGGTTGAATTGCAGTAATCGCTGATGTTGGCATATAAGCAGATTCAGCAGTTTTCGGATCCTGGATAATAGCCAGTCCCCCACATTCTTTGATTCTTTTTATCCCTTTGGATCCGTCGTTATTCGAGCCTGTCAGAATGATCCCGATTAATTTATCTTTATAAGCTTCTGCAGCAGTTTCAAACAACACATCAATCGAAGGTCTCGCAAAATTCACAAGTTCATCAATTGTAAGTGATAATGTTTTATCCTTTTCAATCAGCAAATGGTAATTTGATGGAGCAATATAGACATTACCGGGTTCAATATTTTCCTTTTCATCTGCTTCTTTAATATTCAGGTAACTGATATTGTTCAGCAATTTAATCCACTGGTTATCAGATCGGGCACTTACATGTTGCACCACAATGATTGCTGAGCTAAAACCGGCTGGCAATGCGGAAAATATAAATTTCAAAGCAGCCATGCCACCCGAAGAAACCCCTATGACGATTGCTTCATACTGCATTCCTTAATATTTCTTTTTAAAAATCCGTTGTTTTTTATCCGTCGCTGTATATTTTTCAGAAAAGTCGGTAAAGCGTAAACTCTCTTTTGAACCTAAACACAAAATGCCACCATTGATAAGACTGTCGCAGAAAGTTTTCTGAACCTTATTCTGTAAATCTTTATCAAAATAAATCAATACGTTTCTGCATAATATCATGTGAACCTCTGCAAATACACTATCGGTAACCAGGTTATGATTGGCCCAAACAATGTTCTTTTTCAATGATTGATTCATGATAACGCTGTCATAACTCGAAGTATAGTAATTCGCAAAGGATTCTTTTCCTCCCGACGCCTGATAATTGCTGGTATACGCTGCCATCATTTTATTCGAAAAGATACCTTCCTTTGCCCGGTTCAAGACACGCTGGTTAAAATCAGTGGCATAAATGGTCGTTCTTTCATACAACCCTTCCTCCTGAAGCATGATGGCCATCGAATAAGCTTCTTCTCCGGTGGCGCATCCGGCATGCCATATTTTAATAAAGGGATAGGT
>JBBRRV010000198.1:0-4972 GCA_038246075.1 Bacteroidales bacterium | reverse complement strand
TGCGGTTCAGGTTTTCGGCGACAGAATTTGCTTTTAAAATTGGCTCAAGATATAAACCTTTGCCAATCCTGATGAGTTCACTTCCCGAAAGTCCAAATCGCTGGCTGCTGTTTGTATTATCCCTGAACTGGTCATCCGCCAACGGAGCAGTACTCCCAAGATATTTCGTCAGGTTAAGTCTGTCATTATTATTCAAACCGGTTGTAAATGCGGCAGTAGCGCCGGCCGTGAAAAGCCTGAATGCACCTTTCCCTCTTTTAATATAAGTAAATGCGCCGTTACCTTTAAGCTCTTCACGATTGAGATGAGTCTGCGATTCCAGGTTATTTATCAGGTTTCCGGCTGCGTATGCTTTTGCAATTGAAGCATCATTATCATTGGCATTAGTAAGACCCAAATTGGTGTTAAATAGAATTGTTCGGGTACTATCCGACTTGTTTTTCCATCCAAGGTTCAGATTGTGTGAATAGTTTTTCGTCAATTCATTGCTTTCAACTTCTTGGCTATATTCACTTCCCGGAGTAAAATTCCGTGTGGAAACAGATTGCATCAAATCGCGTTTGCTGCCATTTACCAGGTAGCTGCCGTAAAGCAGGGAATTCTTTTTAGGTTCGAAGGAATAATTCAACCCGCCTGCACCTGATGTAACAAGCCCGTTAATGGCCTGGCCGAAATTTATTGGCATTTCGTTATCATTTGTGACCTCTAGTTTCATAGTTCCACCTCTCATCATTGAGGAGATCCCACCGTTAAAATCTATATAATCGCGGAAACTGAAGCCAAATTGATTTATATTATTCAGCATTCCAAGAACTGCAAACTGGGTTGTCGATGTAAAGCGATACATTTTTGCCGAAGCGATATAGTGTTCTTCGGTACCTGCCCCGGCCTTTATATCTCCCAGCCAGACTTTCTTCCTTCCGTCTTTGAGTATCAGGTTGATGGTTTTTTCACGGGTTCCGTCGTCAATTCCTGCAAGCTCGGCTGATTCTGATTTCTTATCATACACCTGGATCTTATTAATTGCATCCGCCGAAAGGTTTTTTGTAGCCACTTTCGGATCTGAACCAAAAAACGCTTTGCCATCTACCATCACATTTTTTACATCTTCTCCCATGGCCTTTATATTTCCTGCCCTGTCCACTTCAACACCCGGAAGTTTTTTTAACAGATCTTCTACCACGGCATCCGGTTTCGTTTTAAATGCGCCTGCATTGTATTCAATCGTATCTTTTTTTATAACCATCGGTATATACTTCCCAACGATTTCAACCGATGAAAGATCAACAGGATTTGCCCTCAGAACAATAATCCCGAAATCACCGGAATTATCCGGCATTTTAACCGGCAAATAGTAAGTATTAAAACTCATACATGCCACTTGCATCAGGTAATTTCCATGACCAATCCTTTTAATTTCAAAGCTTCCCTGATCATTAGTGATACCGAAATATGCAAGTGTCGAATCGGCAGGACGAAGCAGCGTTATAGTTGCAAATGGCACAGGTTTTCTTGTTTCATCGCGGACTTCACCCGTGAGTGAGGTTTGAGCCAGCAACAAAACCGGCACCAGGATGCAAAGTAAAATCAGTAATCGTTTCATTTATGGATTTTATTAATGTTGTTCAACCCTGATCAAAATTGTTCCTCCTCCTTCACGATTACCGGGGCCGGCTTTCTCTTCAACGATCTTCCGGAATTCTGTCCTTGTCACTTTTTTGCCTTGTTTTGGCTTAATTATAAGGTTGGATACAACACCGGGAGTTACTGAAGCTGCCAAAACAACCCGTTTCCCATTATTAGCACTTACTTCGAGTATTAAACCAGGAAGCCCCACATAACTCCCCGGGCCACCGGAAATTGGAAGGGCAGGAGCGAACCATGCGATCGTTATGGCGCTGTCTTTACTATAAGTTGCTTCCATACATTGAAAACCAAGGATATCCTTGCGATTTCCGGTCAATTTCCAGGGAAGTGAATCAAACGGTGATTCAATCAGGAACATTCTGGACATGAAATCGCGTTGTTCAATAATCTTCTGGTTTTTAAAGTCAAGGTAAACCTGGTCCTGTGGTTCATTCATTTTTAAAACAACTTTTCTACCGCCTTCAACATCTTCTGCTATATCCTGGTCATCAGCCTGTTTGCCATTGGCATACAAACTGGCATCTGGCGTATAGTAAAGGATATGGATTGATTTTCGTTCCTTCGGCAAACGATTCGCTATTTCCGCGGCGTCACCACCATCGATATGAATTTCAAGCTTCCTGGTTTCATTGTAAACCACGGTTCCCGATTGGGCTTTTGCACTAAATCCGAAAACGAGTGCACTGCAAATCATCATTAATGTTCTCATAATTATTTTGATTTAGAATGCCAAAATTAGCTGAGTCCTCGGCACGGCGAGGTTAACCGCAGGCCAATTAAGGTTAATTAAGGTTAATGTGTGATCAAATCAACTGGTATTCAGTTACTTTTGCAATATGAAAGCTGTAAATACAAAAGGGAAACTTGGTCTTATCCGGTGGATGATGATTGCAACTCAGATCCTGCTGCTGGGATTTACCCTGCATTGGCTGAACCTGCAGTACATGGAAAGGCAGCACCTGCTTTTAAAGGATATAGGCGAAGCATGGTCGGAATCGCAGCAGCAAATGGTTGATACCATGTTGCTTAAGGAATATATAATGCCGGCGATGGATAGTTCTTCAGGTCGGAGAATTCGATATGAATACAATAAAGATTCATCGAAGCGGATATCGGCTGACAGAAAAACAACAAAAATTTCAGTAACCCGGCCTTCAATATTGCCGAAAGGAGCAAGACAAATAATTCTCAGAATAAACGACTCTTCAGATGCGAAAAATGCGACTGGAAAGCCTACGCAATCCATTATGACGCGCGAGCTTGTGCTTCGTGGAGTAAAATTATTTGTAAAAAAGCACGGTGATTCAGATGAAATACGGTCATTTTCTTCCATAGGCGGCTTGCGTAATCCTGATACCACGCTGCTGAAAACTGCCTTTTTGAGGCGAATTTCCGCCATTGATCCTTCAATTCAATTGATCTGGACGACAGACACTATTAGCGACAATAAGGGAAAGCACCAGATGATATCCTATAGGATGGCTGTTGGTGAGAAAAATCTTGTAGCTGGGGTTAAAGGCTATCAGGTGAAGATTGTTCGTGATATCTTGCCGCAGCTTTTCTTTGCTTTTCTTTTGTTGTTGCTTTCTTCAGCAGCATTTATCTTCAGTTTCAGAAGTCTTAAAACACAGATCAGACTGAACAACCAGCGGAACGATTTTATCAGGAATATGTCGCATGAACTGAAAACGCCGGTTGCTACGGTAAAAGTGGCGCTCGAAGCTTTGAAAAATTTCAATGGCCGCAACAATCCTAAGGTAATGGACGAATATCTTGATATGGCAACGTCCGAAACGAGCCGACTTGAAATGCTGATCAGCCGGGTGATGAGTATCTCGGCAGGAACTGAGGAAGCTTTGGAGCCCGATCGGGAAGTTGTTAATCTCCAATCCTTGATACATGAGGTGTTAATTTCCTTCAAGCCAAGGCTGGATGCTGAAAAAGCTAGTATAAACCTGGTAATTCCTGAAGAAGAAGTAATATTGAATATTGACCGGCTTCATATACAGGGTGTTTTAATTAACTTAATTGATAACAGTTTGAAATATAGTATGCCTCCGGTTCAAATAGATTTAAGCATGTTTGTTTCTGAAGAAATCGTTACAGTAACTGTTGCTGACCTGGGTATTGGTATTCCATCTGAATATCGTAGCCGCATATTCGGCAAATTCTTCAGGGTTCCAACCGGTGAACTGCACAATGTGAAAGGCTATGGACTTGGCCTCAGCTATGCAAAACTGGTTGTTGAACAACACGGCGGCAATATAAAGTATTCCGAAAGACCCGGCGGTGGCAGTATTTTTGAATTTACCATACCGATGTCAAGCTTATGAAAACAAAAGTACTCTATATAGAAGATGAGCCTTTTTTGGGCAGAATTGTTAGTGAAACTCTTCAACAGCAGGGATTTGACCTGCAACTTGTTGTCGATGGCGCTTTGGTAATCGGGAAATTGAAATCGTTTCAGCCTGACATTTGTGTTCTGGATATCATGCTGCCAAATGTGGACGGATATACGCTTTGCAGCGGAATAAGGGCAGAAAACCCTGCCATTCCTGTGATTTTTCTTACGGCACTCAGTGAAACGGCCGATCTGGTCAAGGGGTTCGAAGCAGGAGGGACTGATTATATTAGGAAACCATTCAGCATGGAAGAACTGATTGTGCGTATCAATAACCAGTTGAAACTTAGATCTGCGAAAGAGAACAATACCGACCTAGATATTATTCTTGGAAAATACAGGCTTTCCTTTTCCCGCTATGAATTGATTTCACCAACCTTAACCCATAAGCTTTCGGCTCGCGAAATGGAAATTCTGAGCATTCTGATTTCAGGCACAAGCCGTGTAGTTGAACGTCGTGACCTTCTGATGAAAGTTTGGGGAGATGATTCCTTCTTTAATTCCCGGACCCTGGATGTTTATGTGCGGAAACTCCGGACATTATTCTCGGAGGACAACAATATTGAATTTATTACCCTGAAAGGAAAAGGCTACTTATTTCTTGTGAGGTAGATACCATAATTTAATTCCTGATTTCTCCCTGTTTTTATACTTCATACTTTCAACTGTTCAAATTTTTCCAGATTTAATTTTTCATTTATTCGAATGTTCAAATGTTCGCTTAATCACTAATTCAAGTTTGGGACAAGATGGCAGCGGATTCGTATTTAGGAACTAGCGTTCAAAAAAAAAGCCCCATCATTTACATGACAGGGCTTTAGAAAAGATCGGCGACGACATACTCTCCCACAATAAATGCAGTACCATCTGCGCAGGCGGGCTTAACTACTCTGTTCGGAATGGGAAGAGGTGGGCCCCGCCGCT
>JBBRRV010000197.1:0-5039 GCA_038246075.1 Bacteroidales bacterium | reverse complement strand
TAATTAATGCCGGTTGCAGCGTGAAGAACAACTATCTGTAATCAATACAAATTATAATTCAGGTTTGATTTCTTGCTGATCCTTAAATCATATACCTATTTATTAAGTAATTTTGCACCGCATTTAGGAATACTTTCTTAAATATTTTAGTAACAATTGAGCAGATTTTTATTCCCCAAAGGTGGCCTGAGCCATCGCTGGTAAAGATAAAATTACATTGCCCGGGGGTTTCCCCGGATTATCAGGATAGTTTGCTGTCCTTAACTTAAACAAAAACAAATGAAATAGCCATGATTGACTAAATCACCAATCGAAGATGATATTATCTTCAATCTGGCGTATTCCATATGACCCGTAAAAATTAAATAATAACATATGAAAAGTAAGAAAAAATTTGTGACCTGCGACGGCAATTATGCGGCTGCCCATGTTGCATACATGTTCAGCGAAGTGGCTGCCATCTACCCTATTACCCCATCGTCAACCATGGCCGAATATGTTGATGAATGGTCAGCAGCAGGTCGTAAAAACATGTTTAACGAAACTGTTAAACTTTCGGAAATGCAGTCAGAAGGAGGAGCAGCAGCAGCCTTGCATGGTGCTCTTCAGGCAGGTGCACTTTCCACTACCTATACTTGTTCACAAGGATTACTCCTGATGATTCCGAACATGTATAAGATAGCCGGCGAACTTCTGCCTGCTGTTTTTCATGTTTCGGCGCGCGCTCTTGCTGCCCAGGCGTTGTCTATCTTCGGCGACCATTCCGATATTTATGCCACCCGTCAGACAGGTTTTGCCATGCTGGCATCCGGAAGCGTGCAGGAAATCATGGATATCGCTGGTGTAGCCCACCTGACAGCCATCAAATCAAGAGTTCCTTTCATGCATTTCTTCGACGGATTCCGCACCTCACATGAGATTCAGAAGGTAGAAGCCATTGAGATGGAAGACCTGGCCAAACTTGTTGACCAGAAATCACTTACTGAATTCCGTAACCGTGCCCTGAGTCCTGAGCATCCTGTCACACGCGGAACTGCGCAAAACCCTGATATCTATTTCCAGTCACGCGAAGCTGCCAACAAATACTACGATGCAGTTCCCGACATGGTGGATGATTATATGCAACAGGTTGGCCAGATCACCGGTCGCGAATATCACCCGTTTACCTATTATGGATCCAAAGATGCCGAAAATGTTGTTGTGGCTATGGGTTCTATCACAGATACGCTCAAGGAAGTTATTGATTACCTGAATAAAAAAGGTGAGAAAATCGGGTTGGTATCCGTTCACCTTTACAGGCCATTTTCATCAAAATATTTCTTTAAAGTAATCCCAAAAACAGTAAAACGTCTCACTGTACTGGACCGCACCAAGGAACCAGGCGCCAACGGCGACCCTCTTTACCTTGACGTAAAGGAAATGTTCTATGACCAGGAAAATCGTCCGCTTATCGTTGGTGGCCGTTACGGCTTAAGTTCCAAGGATACCACGCCAGCTATGATGATTTCGGTGTTCAACAACATGAAAATGAAGGAACCTAAAAATCACTTCACGGTTGGTATTGTTGATGATGTAACTTTTACTTCATTACCACTGCTTCCTGAAATTGATTTTTCATCAGCCGGAACTTTCCAGGCTAAATTCTTTGGCCTTGGAGCTGACGGAACTGTTGGTGCCAACAAAAATTCGATCAAGATCATCGGAGACAACACCGACAAATACGCTCAGGCTTATTTTGCCTATGACTCCAAGAAATCAGGTGGCATCACCATTTCCCACCTTCGTTTTGGGGATCAGCCTATCAGGTCGCCATACCTTGTAAATACACCTGATTTCGTTGCCTGCCATGTGCCGGCATATCTGAACAAATACGATATGCTGAAAGGCCTTAAAAAAGGTGGTACATTCCTGCTCAATAGTATTTGGGACGCCGAAGAAACAAGGAACCGCCTCCCTGATCATATTAAGAAATACCTCGCCGAAAACGAGATCAACTTTTACATGATCAACGCAACCATGATCGCTGAAGAAATCGGCCTTGGTTCGCGCACTAATACCATCATGCAGGCAGCATTTTTCAAAATTGCCAATATAATCCCTTATGAAGTGGCTGAAACTCAGATGAAGAAAGCCATCATCAAGAGTTTTGCAAAGAAAGGCGAAGAAATCGTAAAGATGAACAATGCCGCCATCGATAAGGGAGGGGCTGTTGAAAAAGTTTCTATACCTGCCGAATGGAAGAAAATAGTATTAAAACCAGCAGTTGATAATCGCAACATACCTGCTTTTATCAAAAACATGGTTGAGCCGATCAATTCGCAAAATGGCGACAGCCTTCCTGTTAGCGCTTTCCTCGGTCGCGAAGACGGTACCTTCCCACAAGGAACTGCTGCTTTCGAAAAACGTGGGATTGCTGTTAATGTCCCCGAATGGATCAGCGATAACTGTATCCAGTGCAACCAGTGCGCCTTTGTATGCCCTCACGCCTGTATCCGCCCCTTCCTGCTCGACGAAAAGGAACTTGCAGGCATGCCTGATCATGCAAATACGCTTAAAGCCATCCCGAAAATATTTGACGGGCTTCAGTTCAGAATCCAGGTAAGCCCGCTCGATTGCACAGGATGCGGCAACTGCGCCGATGTATGCCCTGCAAAAATCAAAGCACTGGTCATGCAGCCGCTGGAAAGCCAGATGAAAGAAACTGAAAACTGGGATTATGTTGTTGCTAAAGTTACTTATAAGGATACGATTGCTCCAAAAGAACAGAACGTTAAGAACAGCCAGTTTTCTCAGCCATTGTTTGAGTTCTCAGGTGCCTGCTCTGGTTGCGGTGAAACACCTTATGTAAAACTCGTGACCCAGCTTTTTGGCGACCATATGATGATAGCCAACGCCACGGGATGTTCATCCATCTACGGAGGATCGGCACCATCAACTCCTTACACTACCAATGCAGAAGGATGCGGACCATCATGGGCCAATTCACTCTTCGAAGACAATGCCGAATATGGTTTCGGAATGGCAATGGGTGTAAGCAAAATGAGAACACGCATTTCGGAGCGGATAGCAGTTATCCTCGAAGGCAATTATCCTGCCACGTTGAAAGACGTTTGCAAGGAATGGTTGAGTGCAAAAGAAAGTTCGAAAGATTCGAAGGAGGTTACATCCAGGTTACTTCCTTTACTCAGCAAACAATCAGACGAACTCTGTAAGGAACTTTTTGCGCTCAAACAATATTTTATCAAAAAATCGATCTGGATGTTCGGCGGCGACGGATGGGCATATGATATCGGATATGGAGGACTTGATCAGGTGATCGCTTCAGGTGAAGATGTGAATATCCTTGTGCTTGACACCGAAGTTTATTCCAATACCGGCGGACAGGCTTCTAAATCGACTCCGCTTGGCGCCGTTGCAAAATTTGCTGCTTCCGGAAAGAAGGTTCGTAAGAAAGACCTTGGAATGATGGCCATGAGTTATGGTTATGTATACGTGGCTCAGATCGCCATGGGTGCAAGCCAGACACAGACCCTCAAAGCCATCCGCGAAGCTGAAGCTTATCCGGGACCATCAATCATTATTGCCTATTCACCATGTATCAACCATGGTATCAGGGCAGGAATGGGCAAAGCACAGGAACAGCAGGAACGCGCAGTGGAAGCCGGTTACTGGCACCTCTACCGCTTCAATCCAGCTTTGGAAGCGGAAGGAAAGAATCCTTTCACACTCGATTCGAAACCACCACAATTCGACAAATTCCGGGAATTTCTGACTTCTGAGGTTCGTTATACTTCCCTTCAGAAAGCATACCCTGCTGAAGCCTCCGAATTGTTTGAAGCAGCCCAGCATAATGCCGAGTGGCGTTACAATGGATACAAGCGCTTGTCAATCCAGGATTTTAGCAAAGAATAGCCTTTCGTTATCTTCCAATCTAAAGGCCGGAGCAACACTCCGGCCTTTTTAATTGTCTAATTTTACAAAAAAAATATATTATGAGAAGTTTTGCCCTTGGCCTGATGGCGATGACCCTTGTTTTGCTTTCATTTAACAGTTGTAAAGAGAAGGGAAAAGATAAAGAACACAGACGGTCCCACCGGACAATTACAAAATCAGATACCGTTCTTGTCCGTGAAAATATGCCACCCCGCAATGAATACATGGTTTTGGCCACATTATACCAGCAAAGATCTGCTGAATTCAGGGCACTGAGTTACCAGACATTTACACTGGCAGCCTTGATGCTCGACAAAGACCTGTCAGATAAGCATGTTGATAAACACAGGGTTGTTATTGTGGATATTGATGAAACCATACTCGACAACAGCCCTTACCAAGGGAAAACAATTCTCGAAAATTTAGTATATCCGAAATCCTGGGACGAGTGGTGTTCACTTGCCAAAGCATTGCCGTTGCCCGGCGCGGTGCCCTTTCTGAAATACGCAAAAGCAAACGGCGTTAGTGTCTATTATCTGACCAACCGCGATGAACGCATGCGCGCACCTACGTTACGCAATCTGGAAATGGCCGGATTCCCTTTTACAGACAATGCACATCTTATCATGAAAACGACAGAATCCAGCAAGGAGAGCCGTCGCCAGGCGATAGCGTCAAGAAACCACATTGCCTTGCTCCTTGGCGATAACCTTACTGATTTTTCCGCTTTGTTCGATAAACAATCCGCAGCAAGAAGGATTGCACTGGTCGACAGCCTGCGGTATGCCTTCGGTCCAAAGTTTATTGTATTGCCCAATGCCATGTATGGCGACTGGGAAGCTGCATTGTACAAGTATGACTGGAACCAGCCAGACAGCGTTCTCAGCAAGATCAGGCGTGAGCAACTGAAGGGATTTTAGGATTGTATAAGGCTTATATATATTCAATTTTCATGGCAGAATAACATAAGGTAATAGGGTTAAAATTAATGCTAAAACCTTTTCTACTAAGGTTAAAATACTAAGATAAGGTTTTTCTTAAAGACCCATTCGGCGCTGATACTTTATCAGGCGATTAAAAAGCTGAATTCAGCTATCGGCCTTTGG
>JBBRRV010000196.1:0-5052 GCA_038246075.1 Bacteroidales bacterium | reverse complement strand
TAAATAGTGTCTGTCTATAAACTTAAATTGTTAATAAATACAAGGGTTTTGGAGCATTTATCAAGAAAGTTCATTGTATCTTAGAATCAAAGATAGTGACACTATGAAAATTTTCAACGATTTACTTTTAAAATTTGAAATGCCTGATTGGTCTGCTAATCCGGAGTATTGCGTGATTGATATAATTTTAGAATCACGTCCTGATCTCATTTTGATGCTAAGAAAAGATATCATGGGGGATGAGAAAGCTTCAACTTTTGGACGACAGGATACTCCCAGTGTTGAACAAATTGTTCGTGCAGCCATTTTTAAGGAAATGCGAGGAATGGAATACAGAGAACTGGATTATGCACAAAACGACTCCAGGATTTGTGAAGCGTTTTTAAAATTAGATGGTCGTGATCCATTTAGTTTTCAGATGTTTCAAAAATATATTTCCCGGATTAAACCGGATTCGCTTCATCGACTGCTGGTGGAAGTTAATAGAATTGCCATTAGTGAGGGCTTGGAAGATGTAAAAAGTATTTCTCAGGATGCTACCGTGGTTAAAACCAATATTCATTATCCTACCAATAACGCCCTGGTATGGGATTGTGTAAAAACAAGTACCCGATTATTGGAGCAATTGAAGGAAGAAATTGATACGCTTGATTTTATAAATTATACAAAATCAGCAAAGAAAACCTATTATGAAATTAATGTCAAACGTAAGGAAGCAGACCGGCTCCCTCTTTTTCATAAACAATTAATTCTTTTCACTAAGGTGATCAATCAATCCTCCAATGCGATAAAAAAAAAGTCCACGAGTATTATCGCTTATGTCATTCAGCAAGAACTGACTAAGTTACTTAGCCTGATGCAACAGGTATATGATGTAACCTATCGCAAGGAAATCGAAGGTGAAAAAGTACCCAGCGCGGATAAATTGTTTTCGATTTATGAGCAACACACCGATATCATTGTGAAAGGTCAGCGGGAGGCTCTTTTTGGTCACAAAATAAATCTGGCGGCAGGTAAGAGTAATCTTGTGCTGGATTGCCAGATTTTAAGGGGAAACCCATCCGATAAATTATTGTTTCAACCAACCATTGACAATATTATCCAGAACTATGGGATTATCCCGCGCGACAGTGCTACCGATGGAGGATATGCCAGTTTAATCAACCTTGAAAGTGCAAAGAAGGCTGGCATTGCTAATATCGTGTTTAATAAAGTCGTCGGCAGAATGCAGAATATTGTCAGTAGTTCAAATATGGAAACACGGTTAAAAAAGTGGCGTAGTGCCATGGAGGCTATCATCTCAAATATTAAAAGAGGGTTCAATATTTTTACCTGCAATTGGAAAGGATGGATCCATTTCCAGTCTAAAGTGCTTTGGAGTGTTTTAGCATATAATTTTCGGATAATGACGAACTTAATATTTGCCCGTCTCAAATCCGATCAACAGATATGTTAAATCGTCTGTAAGGCATTATTAACAGGTGTTTTCGAATAATATACCTATAAATAGGATAAAAATAATATGCACTAAAAAAACAAAAAAGAGGATATTAACAAAATTACCTGAGATATTAACAGGGTAAATTACCTGTGTCACAGATTCATGATTTTTGAGGCAAAAATATCCCGGCGCTTCAAAAAATAGAGAGATTATTCAAAAAACAGGGACTTTATGGACAGACACTAAATAGTTCGTCAAAACTATTTATCATTTCGGTGTTTAAAAACCGATGCTCTTTATTGCCTTGATGATAGGTTACTAATTGTCCTTCTAATAATTTGAGAAACAAAATTCTGTTTATCCAAGTAATGCAAAGTTCCAACGAAACATTAAAAACTCTTTCGTCTTTAGTTGAACCGTAAATTGTTTGGTCGGGCAACTTATGCAAAAGGTCTTCGGTAAGAATGGCATCAATTGTAAGTTCAATAAGAGAAGCCGCGTTGCGGCTTTCTTTTTTTCTTCTTATTACATTTTTTGTGCCTTCTCTTGCTTCTTCAAGTCCAATGATATGAAGGAGTTCCTTATAAAATCTTTCGTTTAATGAATTGCTGTCGTTTGGAGTTGCAATTTTTAAAAGATGTTGCGGAGAAAGGATTTTGAGTAATGCACTAAGTTCTCTATCATCTTCCTTTTTGTTGTTTCGTAAAATGGTATCGTATTCTCTAATGTCAAAGTAAATACAAGGTATTTCAACATCAATTTTTGAAACTAACTTTTCAATTTCTTGATAAAAAAACGGATTGTTTTTGTTGTCGCTTACTTTGGTTTTATAGAGGTTTTGAATTTGTGTATTGTTGTAAATATGCTTGTCAAAATGATTAGCGTCTATGATATACCACTCGTTAATATTGGTAATTACAAGCTGTTTCAGTTGGAAGTTTCCAACTTTATTGCGTTCGTCTAAGTAGTAAAGTATAAGTTCGTGAAGTGCTTTTTTGTTTGGGTTGTTAGCCGAAACCATTTCATTGGTGTTGCTTGGTCGCTTGGCTTCAATGATAACGCCAACATCGCTGTTGGTGGTTTTGTCTAAGTGAATTACAAGGTCTTTTTTGTCTTTGGTGTTGATGGCGTTGGTGTCACGGTAATAAGTGTCACGCAAAAAGTCACGCAGGTCGTTTTTTAAATGCTCTTCACTTTCGTCCTTAGGTCGCCTTTCTATAACGCTGATTTTGTCGAGCAAAGCAATGAGGTTTGTTTTGAAAACGTCAATTTCGCTTCTCAAAGGTTTTTGCTTTAAGAAGGCTTTTAGTGCCTTTTTCGGTGTCTGCGTTATTAGTTTCATCAAATTTTCTCTGTCAATTATTTAGGTCGTAAAGATAAGTTTTAAAACCGCTTTTCAGTCCAAAGTTGCCGTCAAATTGTCAACCGTCCGAATGTCCTTAGTGCGGCTGGGCAAAATTAAATGTGCTGCAATTTGGGTCGGCTTGTGTGTTGGCATTGCAGCTCTTTTAATTTTGCGAAGGGTTGGCTTTTCTGTCCAATGTCAGCACGAATGTTGATGGTTGCACGGTCGTCCTTCACTTGCTTGTAACGGTTACGCTATGGCAAGTGCGGGATTAAATTGTTGCTCAACTGTCTGCCAACACAAATGTATGTAAAGATTTCAAATGTTTCAACGAACACGCAAACCCGCATTTGCTATAGCGTTTGTTGGCAGTAGGCTTTCATTGATTTATTGCGAATTAATCTTAATTATTCTTCAATTCCTTTCTAGAATTATACTGTTGTTTTTCTGATTATAGAAAATAACTAGTTGACCATTCTTAATCTCAAAAGTTTCAGCTAACTCAATTGCATGAAATAATCTTCCCCATTCTGGTTCATTAATTTCAGTCCAAATACCATTACTGATAACAATTCCCCCTTTAGTGTCAATAACATAATCACTGGAGAATGAGTTTGTTACATTTTTCCCGGAAGCTACGCCATTACTTAGACTGGAATTAGTGAAACTAACAGTAATATCACCATTATTGTATTGTGTCCAGGTATTTTCCGATGTTTTAGTCACTTTTATGGAAGTTTTATAGTCTATAAATGAAATGACTTTCCAATTTCCTGTCAAGTCATAGGTAATAGGTTCTTCATTTTTGCTACAACTAATAATAAAAAGTCACTAGTGTATAGACAAATTAATTAATTAACATTATCTTTGTGGTATCAAACCCATAAAGCTATGACAAAGATAGTATTTAAGTTAAAACCTAAAGATCGTGAGTTTCTTAATAACTTGACAAAGACAGGTAATAGAAACTCAAGGGAATTTGAGAGGGCATACATTTTATTAGCTCTTGACAAAGGCAAGAAACATGAAGAGATCACCGATTTCTATAATGTTAGCAGAATTACAATTTGGAGAATTAAGAAGAAATATTTGATATCAGGCGTTCTGGAAGCGATTAAAGATGATCCGAGACCAGGTCAGCCAAAGAAGTATAATGAAAATGAAAATGTTGAAATCATTGCCATGGCATGCAGTAAAGCTCCTGAAGGAAGAGCACGATGGACAATTCGACTTCTTGAAAAGACATTGAAAGAGCAAAAAGGCATGAAGTCGATCAATCGTGAAACAATCCGGTTGTTGCTAAAAAAAACGAATGTAAGCCTTGGCTAAAAAAGATGTGGTGTATTACGGAAATCACCAGTGAGTATAGGAAACGCATGTATCGATTGTTGAATTTATATAGCAAACCCTATGATCCTGCGTTTCCGGTAGTTTGTTTTGATGAAAAAAGTAAACAATTATTGGAAGATTCCCGGGATCCTATCGCGATGAAACCTGGCCATAGTAAGAAATGTGATTATGAATACCGTCGGAAAGGCACATGTAATATTTTTGTGGCAATTGAACCGAAGGCCGGTAAGCATCACATTAAAGTAACAGATCAGCGTACCCGCAAGGACTTTGCTCTGTTCATGAAGTGGCTGATTGATACAAAATATAAAAGTGCAAAAAGGGTTATGGTCGTTCTTGACAATTTGAACACCCATTTTGAAAAATCGTTTTATGAATCTTTCTCAATGGAAGAATGTGCAAGATTATTGAAAAAGATCAGGTTCATTTATACCCCAAAACATGCGAGTTGGTTAAATATGGCTGAGATAGAAATAAATTTACTTGATCACGAATGCCTGGATAGAAATATCGGTAATCTAATTGAACTTAAGAGGCAGGTGAAAATTTGGTGTGCCGGTAATAATGCTGAAAAACGAAAAATTAATTGGAGTTTTACGAAATATAAAGCAGACAAAAAACTGTCACATCATTACGTTTCATAATTATATTGTCTTGACACTAGTGTAAATAAATACTGATATGAATGAAATCGATTTAATAACACCTCATTACAATTAGGTAAATCCATTTGTGATTATTAAAGGAGGCGCGATAAAGTTTATTGAATTTATTAAAAAAGTATTCGATGCAAAAGAAAACAGACAAGCATAATCAGGATTACCGGTTATAAGGTTAAGATGTCCGCCGGCTATGCTACTGATGATCAGTAGTAATTTCTTCCTTTTCGTCTGCAAAACCACCGGATTGAAAACAC
>JBBRRV010000195.1:0-5070 GCA_038246075.1 Bacteroidales bacterium | reverse complement strand
GAGAATAAGACTGATGCGCAAGGACTAAAACAGGGTTTCTGGCGAAAAACCGACAAAGAAGGAAAAGTGCTGTACGAAGGACAATTCAGGAGTAATGTGCCTTATGGTGAATTCAGGTATTTCTATCCTGACGGAAAGAAACGGACCATTTCACAGATATCTGATGACGGGAATACGGCAAAGACCATCAGCTATGCTCCAAATGGCTTTGTAATGGCTGAAGGAACTTACACCCGCACGCTGAAAGAAGGCGAATGGAAATATTACGATGAAAAGGGGATATTCATTTCCTCTGAAAATTACGCCGGAGGGAAGAAGGCAGGACTGGTTGCCAGTTATTACACCGACGGGAAGATGCTGGAAGAAAAGCACTTCAAGAACGATGTGCAGGTTGGCCCCTGGAAACAATATTATACCGATGGAACTGTAAAAACTGATGCTGTATATGTGAACGGAAAAATGGAAGGCGCAGCAACATTCTATTATCCTGATGGCAAGGTGATGGCCAGCGGTAAATATTTACATAACTTCAAACATGGTACCTGGACTTTTCTCAAAGAGGATGGCACAAAGGAAAGAGAAGACCTATACAACAATGGCGCGCTCACCAAATCTATATACTACGATCAGAAACTCGAAGAGGAGCAGGAAAAGAAATAAATTCGAAATAAATCTGTTGAATATTATTAGGTTTCAACTTGTTACCCAATCCCACTTTAACCTTTCTCCTTTATCTTGGATCTTGGAATTTGGATTTTGGGACTTGGAATTTAGAACTGAGTTAGATGGAAGTTTTGTGCATTACCCTGCGGAACTGCAGATAAAAAATGATTTCAGTTCTGTGAGGCTTGCAAGCACAGGAACACCGGCTTGCGCCAGCCGTTTTTTATCCTGGTGGCCATTGGCGATCAGCAGGCAGCGGCAGCCCAGTTCCCGGGCTATATCGGCATCGTGTAAGGTGTCGCCGATAAACCAGGTTTTGTCCCCGGTGAGGGAATGATCAACAAACATGGCCTGGCCGTTTCCAGATTTCCCTGCAGCATAATGGTTGTCGATCCCAACGATTTGCTGAAAATACCTGCCAATTCCTCTTTCCATCACTGAAGCCGTAAGCGCATCCTGCTCCATAGCCGATAGTATCACTTGCCGGTACCCGCATTGTCCGAGGAATTCCAGTACAGGCTGTGCCTCGGTGAAAAGGGTACTCCGGTTAAGTTTACCGAAATAGCGGCCCATGAAATCCATGGCAACCGTTTCCCACGCTTCCCTGTCAAAATC
Source organism: Bacteroidales bacterium (assembly GCA_038246075.1). Taxonomy (GTDB): domain Bacteria; phylum Bacteroidota; class Bacteroidia; order Bacteroidales; family DASVHX01; genus DASVHX01. Next base: position 3,792 of record JBBRRV010000195.1, on the reverse strand, counting down.
GAAACCAACATGGCGATAATAATCGATCACCGGGAAAGTAAAAACATCACAGTAAGCCTCACGGGATAGTGTTTTCATCCCACGTTCCTCCAGCATTTCGTTGATCGATTCCAGGCAGATCTCCAAATCGTCGAGGAGGGTGCCGTTCCAATCCCAGATGATGGTTGTTTGAGAGGTTAAATTCATTTTCTTCACGCTTGCTGTCAAGTAAAGGTATAAAATTTAACGAAGGTGCTATTCCGAAAGTAAGTTCATAGGATAAGCAATTGCATGCGGGCAGGCATGAACGCTTCAAAAAGCAAGCCTTTATTGGGGGTAAAGGTTTGATTGTATATAATATTTTATTATTTTCACAAAACCATTCTGAGACATATCGATGTCTGCTCATCAGTTACTCTTACGTTAATATAAATATTACCGAATCATGAAAAAGTTCTTATTCGCCCTGTTTATAACCTTCTTTGTTCTAAACCAGGGCATATCCGCACAAGAGCGCGTTGATCTGTCCGGAATTATACCGGTAAATCCTGATATAAAAACGGGGACCCTTAAAAACGGATTGAAGTATTACATCGAGTACAATAAAAAACCTGAAAAAAAGGTTGAACTGCGCTTAGTCGTTAATGCCGGTTCTATCCTGGAAGAAGATAGCCAGCAGGGCCTGGCCCACTTTATGGAGCACATGAATTTTAACGGGCTCACCCATTTCCCTCACAATACTTTAGTTCAATACCTGCAGCATATTGGTGTGTCATTTGGCAATGATCTCAATGCCTATACCGGTTTCGACGGAACAGTTTATATTTTGCCGGTCCCGTCCGATGATCCCGGCAAACTGGACAGTGCCTTTATGGTCCTGGCTGATTGGAGTGCAGCAGCCCTGCTTTCGCCTGATGAAATTGAAAAGGAGCGGGGCGTCATCCTGGCTGAAAGCAGATTAGGTAAAGGCGCCGATGACCGGATGATGAAAAAGTGGATCCCCGAAATGCTCAATGGCTCGAAGTATGCAAACCGGCTGCCGATAGGTAAGGACTCCATTATCGGACATTTTGACCAGGCCTTGCTGAAGCAATTCTATCATGATTGGTACCGACCTGATCTGGAGGCAGTCATTGTTGTCGGAGATATGCCTGTTGCCGATGCAGAAAGGATGATCATCGACAAATTCAGTGGTTTTAAAAATCCGGTAGTGACGAAGGTAAGGCCCGAAACATTTGATGTAAAGCCTTACAGTAAAAATACAGCAATGGTTGTGAGTGATGCGGAAGCTGACCGGACCATCATTGCATTGAGCGGTAGTTCCCATCCAAAGAAACCCTTAACGACGCTTGCCGATTACCGGGAACGCATCATTGAGAATTTATGTTTTAATATGTTAGGGGCGCGATTTGATGAGTTGAGACAATCAGCCAATCCTCCTTTCGTATACGGAAGCGCTTATCTGGGCGGCGGATGGGCGCGCGGTTATGAGAATTTTAACGCATTTGCCATGTGCGGAATCAACCAGATCGAAAAGGCAGTAGAGGCGCTGGTTACCGGGAGTATGCGTGTGAAAAAATATGGATTCACGGAACCCGAACTTATCAGGGCTAAATCCTCGATGTTGTCGAATTTCGAAAAACAATACAATGAACGCGATAAAACCGAGTCCGGCAGATTGACAGATGAATTGGTAACAAATTTCTTCGAACATGATGCCATCCCGGGAATAGCATGGGAATATCAATTCGTAAAAGATCATATCAATTCGATTTCACTCAAAGACTTTGATCAGGTTCGTCAACAAATTGATATTGATCAGAATTTCTTTGCACTTCTGACTTCCAAAACCCAGCCCGACCTGCCTACTGACAGTCAGTTTAATGGCTGGATTACCTCAGCGCTTGCCAGCCAGCCTGAACCTTACCAGGAAAATAAAATTGCCACATCCCTTCTGGAAAAAGAGCCGGTGCCGGGCAAAATTGTACGGATCCAAAAGAATGAAAAACTCGGAACAACCACATTCACTTTGAGTAACAGGGCGACGGTCTGCATTAAACCTACTGATTTTAAAAATGACGAAGTGCTTTTAAAAGGTTCGCGTTTTGGAGGTTTTAGCCTTTATAAAGGGCAGGATTATCAGAGTGCTGCATGGTGCAACAATGTGCAGGAGGAAATGGGTTATGGGAAATTCTCCAATACCGATTTAAATAAATTTTTAGCCGGCAAAATCGCAGGTTTGGCACCAGTGGTAGTTGAATATACCGAATCTGTTGAAGGGAACAGCAGTGTGAAAGATATGGAAACTATGTTTCAGTTGCTTTATCTCAAATGCACTTCCCCCCGCAAGGATACTGCCGCCTTTCAATCATTTATCAGCCGGTCGAAACAACAACTGGAATCAATTAAACAGAATCCCCAGTACCTGTTTATGGATTCGGCATACAACACTTTTTACCAGGGGAACACCAGGGCACATCTGATCGAGAGTGAAAGCGATTATGACAAGATAAATATTGACCATGCCTTCAACTATTATCAGCAGCGTATCTGCAATCCTGCCGGCATGTATTACACGATCGTGGGCAGTTTTACAGCAGAACAAATAATTCCGTTCATCGAAAAATACATTGGGGGCCTTACACCTGCAGAAATCGATACCAGGTATAAGGATATCGGATTATTTCCAAAACCAGGAAAAAACAGTTTTACGCTGCACAAGGGTAAGGAACAGCAAGCCATGCTGATTCACTATATCACCGGAAAAATGCCTTTTAATCCCGACGACAACTTTATGCTGGGACAACTCAATGAAGTTATCAATATCAAAATAACAGATACCATCCGTGAAAAAATGAGTGCCATTTATGGCGGGGGAATCGGCGGATCGCTGCAGAAATTCCCCAGGGAAGAGTTCCTGATTCAAACAGGTTTCCCTTGCAGTCCTGATAATATTGAAAAAGTTGATAAAGCCTTTTTCGATCTCATCGAAAGCACCAAAGTGAAGGGCGGAATCACGGAGGACGATTGGAAAAAAGCCAGGGAGCCAGCGCTTGAGCAAAACAAGGTTAACTTAAAACAAAACGGATACTGGCTGAACGTGTTGCAAACGTCATTTCTTTACAACACCGATCCGGAACGTATTCTCACCAAAGAACAAAGGCTTAAAGCTATCCGGGTAGAACAACTTGAAGAGACAGCCAGGAAATTCTACACGCATCCGGATATTTTCAAAGCTGAATGGTTGCCAGATACGGCTAAGTGATGGGGAGATGGGGAGATGGGGAGATGGGGAGATGGAGCGAGGGAGAGAGGGAGCGAAGTAAAAAAAAGATAAGAAGGAAATAAATTGAAATAAATGGAAATAAATGGAAATAAGTAGAAATAGGTAGAAATAAGTTGAAATAGGTTGAAATAGGTTGAAATAAGTAGAAATAGGTTGAAATAAGTTGTGACCCGGTGTGGCAGACACGCCGGCGGAAAGCGCAAATCAGCCGCTGAATGCAAGATCATCGCAGTTTGCTAATTATTTGCTTCATATCTTTGCTGCCTACAAACCAAAAGTATCATGATCCAGCGTATCCAGACAGTATATCTTTTTTTGGCAGCCGCATGTTCGGTAGCCTTATTCTTTTTTCCGGTGGCCAGTTTCCTGTCCGACCTCACCTACCAGAAGCTTTTCATAACAGGGCTTGTCAATATGGCCCCGGGAAGCCCTGCGGCTATCTCCGGTTCGCTGGTAAGCCCTTTGGCGGGTATTGGTGCCCTGATGGTCATCATGGCCCTGGCAGGGATTTTTACCTATAAAAAAAG
>JBBRRV010000194.1:0-5076 GCA_038246075.1 Bacteroidales bacterium | reverse complement strand
GATACCTGCACTTAGCCACTGGACCGGGCTCAGCACCTTGTGGTTTATCAGATAATCGAACAATATGGCCGAAATGGGGAAGAACAATTCACAGATTGTTGCCACCATAGCCCTGACTTTCCGCAAACCGTAATAATACAGAAAAATGGCACCCGATCCGGTGGTTAATCCGATGAGGACAAAGATGAACCATTCCATTGGCTTTACATGGGTCAAATCTCCGATGCGTCCGGTAACCAGCACATAAGCCATCATCAAAAGCGTTGTTATCCCGTAGCGATAGAAAGTGGCTGTATGAAAACTGTATTTCAGCAGGATCTTCTTGCTGAAAACTGTTGAACTACCAAAAGAAAAGGCTGCCAGAAGTGAAAAAGCTGCGGCATAGGTTGCATTTGTACCACGCTGAATATCGGGCAAAGCCCAGCCAAATGTTAAGAAATAACCTGCTCCAACCGCTATTGACGCCCAGAGGATAAAGTTGCTTTTCAACCTTTCCTTCAGCATAAGCGATGCCAGGGTTATGGCAAACACAGGCTGTAACTTTTGCAACAGGACTACCAATGTAAGATGCTGGAAATTAACAAGAAATAGTGCCTTGACGATGGCCATGGTCCCAATGGCCCCGCCAAACAGCGCCAACAGGAAAAACATAAGCACATCATTGCTGCTGAATGTTCGCAGGTGTCTGTATTCGCGGTAGAAAAACACCTGCATCAACAGGAATGGCAGCGCATGAAGGATAAATACAACAAATCCGATGTCGAGTCTGCCAAGCCTTGGCGTAAGTACGATACCGTCAAATCCCCACAACGCAGCAGAAAAACTAATTGCCAGTGCTCCTATAATGATTGCCCTTCGTTGCATGCCGATTGTCCGTAATTAGATTTGAAAATGAAGAAGGTAAAATTAATCATTAACAACTACACCCCCGAAAAATAAGATTGCTAACTTTGCCCGCCACCTATTACGACAAAAAATAAATCATAAATAGTATAACATAATGATTACTAACAACTTTATCAATCGACACAATGGTCCGCGCCAGGCTGAAATAGCCGAAATGCTCAGCGCCATCGGTGTAGAATCATTGGACCAACTTATCGACGAAACAGTTCCTACAGCGATAAGGCTCGAACATCCGCTCAATCTGCCAGACGGCATGAACGAATATGAGTTTATAAACCACCTGAAAGCACTGGGGATGCGAAACAAAATATTCCGGACCTATATTGGAATGGGCTATTATAACACGATAACTCCAGGAGTGATAACCCGTAACATGCTCGAAAATCCGGGTTGGTATACCTCTTACACACCTTACCAGTCTGAAATTTCACAGGGCCGGCTGGAAGCTATGCTTATTTTCCAGACAGTTATTTCCGATCTGACAGGGATGCCACTTGCCAATTCCTCGATGCTCGACGAAGGAACAGCCGCTGCCGAAGCCATGATTATGCTGTTCCATTCCCGCTCGCGACAGGCAGTAAAAGACAATACAAACCGGTTCTTTGTTTCTTCCGGTCTGTTCCCCCAAACCATCGACGTTCTGAAAACCCGCGCAATTCCACTGGGAATAGAACTTGAATTCGGGAAACATGACACCTTCGAATTTACGGGCAGAGAGTTTGGCGCCATTGTTCAATATCCAAATGCGAATGGTGAAATATGCGATTATGCTTCTTTTATAACCAAAGCCCATGAAAAGGGCGTACAGGTAGCCGTTGCAGCCGATCTGCTTAGCCTCGCATTGCTAACACCTCCGGGCGAATGGGGGGCCGATGTTGTTGTCGGATCCAGCCAGCGGTTCGGAATACCTATGGGGTATGGTGGTCCGCATGCTGCATTTTTTGCCACAAGGGAAGAATTCAAACGCACGATGCCAGGCCGCATCATCGGCATGTCAGTAGATGCCAGCGGAAATCCTGCTGTCCGCATGGCCCTTCAAACACGCGAGCAGCATATCAAACGCGAAAAAGCCACATCCAATATCTGTACAGCACAGGCATTGCTTGCCAACATGGCAGGCATGTATGCCGTATATCACGGTCCTGATGGTATCCGCGAAATTGCAAGGCATATCAATATTCTTGCAGGTGTACTTTCTCAGGAACTCCAGCGATATGGGTACAAACAACTGAATGATTTCTTTTTCGACACGCTAAGGCTTTCAGTACCGGAAGCAAATATTGCAAATGAGATTAAAAAACTGGCATTGGAAAATCATATGAATTTCCGTTACATCGATGCCACTTCCATAGGCATTAGTCTCGATGAAACAACCTGCCTGGAGGATGTGAATACGATCATCAATATCTTTGCATCAGCGGGTAAAAAGGTATTTACAGATTTTAAGTGTAATCCTGAAGCGTGTGACAAAATTGTCACTATTCCTGAAAAACTGAAGCGGGTAACACCATTTCTGAGCGGTGATGTCTTTAACGCCTATCATTCAGAAACTGAAATGATGCGTTTTCTCAAGAAACTTGAGCAAAAGGACCTTTCACTCACCCGGTCGATGATACCCCTTGGTTCCTGCACCATGAAATTAAATGCAGCTACTGAACTCTTTCACATGAGCTGGCCTGAATTCTCAGCCATCCATCCCTTCGTGCCCTTTGACCAGGCAGAAGGCTATCAGCAACTCATCAGGGACCTCGAAAAATCACTTTGTGAAATTACAGGATTCGAGGCGATGTCGTTTCAGCCAAATTCAGGTGCAAGCGGCGAATACACTGGTTTGTTGGTCATAAAAGCATACCACGAAAGCAGAAATGAGGCCCACCGCAAAATCTGCCTTATTCCCGCCTCGGCACACGGCACCAATCCTGCCAGCGCTGCCATGGCCGGCATAGATGTGGTTGTGGTTAAAACTGATGAACTTGGGAATATCGACATTGCTGACCTGCGCGAAAAAGCTGAATTGCATCAGCAGGATCTGGCTGCACTGATGGTGACTTACCCTTCCACACATGGCGTTTATGAAGAAGGCATTCTGGAAATCGTTGACATTATTCATGCCAACGGTGGCCAGGTATATATGGATGGGGCAAACATGAATGCCCAGGTTGGACTCACCAATCCGGGAACCATCGGAGCTGACGTATGTCACCTTAACCTTCATAAAACCTTCGCCATTCCTCACGGCGGCGGCGGGCCAGGAGTTGGCCCCATCGGAGTTGCGGGGCATCTTAAACCATTTCTGCCCTCACATACGCTTGTTGCATCGGGCGAAAGCAGCGCCATAACAGCTGTTGCATCAGCACCTTATGGAAGCGCATTTATTCTTCCGATTTCTTACGCTTATATCAAGTTATTGGGAGGCGTTGGTCTCACACAGGCAACGATTTACGCTATTCTGAACGCCAATTACCTGAAAGCAAAACTCGAAAAATATTACCCGATACTTTACCAGGGCAAAAACAAGCATGTGGCACACGAAATGATCCTCGACTGCAATGCCTTCTCCAAATCGGCAGATGTACAGGCTATTGATATTGCAAAGCGGCTGATGGATTATGGATTTCATGCGCCAACAGTAGCCTTCCCTGTTCATGGAACACTGATGGTTGAGCCCACCGAAAGTGAGCCACTTTCCGAGCTGAACAGATTTGTGGAAGCCATGGTATCCATCCGTGCCGAAATTGCCGAAATTGCGGACGGAAAAGCTGACCGCGCCACAAATGTCATCAGGATAGCTCCACATACAATGGAAATGGTAACTGCAGAAGTATGGGATCATCCATACACACGTGCAAAAGCTGCTTTCCCTGTGGCAGGATTGCGCCTGGATAAATACTGGCCAGCGGTAACACGAGTAGATGATGCCCTGGGCGACCGCACCCTTATATGCGTCCTCCCTCCGGTTTCAGCCTATCAGACAAAGGAAGCATAATTCAAGTCATACGTTCTGCTTAAATAAATCAAAAAGCCCGTCCATCCGAAAGATGCAGCGGGCTTTTCATTTGCTATAAAACACTTATTTAAATGATCCGCGATTGTTCATTTTTTACTGACCTGCCCGAGGAACAATCTAATTATGACTTAAAAAACAGTTTACAGAAATACCAAGCACAATTTAGAATTCCGCAATAGCATGCTCAAGTGGCAATTAATCCCTAAATTTGAAGTGCTGATCTTTAGTTCATCAGTTTTATCGTTTCTACGCCTGCATTTTCATGTTAAAAAGGAACCTCTATTACCTGCTTTCGCCCCGACTAAGACTGTTTGTGCGACGGTGGTATTATTTTCCGATCGACACTTATGAATGCCTTACAGGCAAGCGCCCTGCCAATACCCCTCCCCGGGGAATGGTATTCGTCGGTTATGGCGATTATATCGCTGTAGGTAAAAGGTTTGCAGCATACTTTATTAAACCCGGAGGGCTTCATCCTCATCACCGGGTTCTGGATGTGGGCTGCGGAATAGGGCGCATGGCAGTCCCGCTGATTGATTTCCTGGGAAATAAAGGAAGCTATGAGGGCTTTGATATTGTGAAGAAAGGTATCGTATGGTGTAATAAACATATCAACACTAAACATCCAAATTTTCGATTTACGTATGTTGATCTGCACAACGAGCTTTATAATGCGAACAACAGCCATAAGGCCGACAACTTCATTTTTCCATATAAAGATGCTGAATTCGATTTTGTTTTCCTCACTTCCGTCTTCACGCATATGATGCCCTCAGATACTGAACATTATTTGGGAGAGATTTCAAGAGTTCTTAAACCAGGAGGAAAGTGCCTCGCAACTTTTTTCCTTTTGAACGACGAATCTAAATCATTACTCGACAATGGAAGTTCATTCATGACCTTTGATTTCGCATATGGCAATTATCGCCTTCATTCACAGAAAGTTAAAACGGCCAATGTAGCCTACGAGGAGCATTTCATCCTATCGTTGCTGGCGAAATACAATATGGAATTAAAATCATCCCACTATGGTCAATGGAGTTCAAGGAAGGAATACTTTGACTACCAGGATATCCTAGTGGTGCAAAAGAAGGAGACCATGTAATAGGATGATGGATTATATGGAAATAAATAGAAATACATTGAAATAAATAGAAATACAT
>JBBRRV010000193.1:0-5112 GCA_038246075.1 Bacteroidales bacterium | reverse complement strand
CTCCATTCCAAAATTGAATGTTCGTGGGGAATTGCTGTTGACAGCATCAGAAGCATCTAAAGCCTGCAAAACCGACAACCTGTCCGGCAGTTGCGCATCATTCGTCCTTGATGCTCCTACATGGATGTTGAGGATATCGAATTGACTATTGTAAGGCAGTGAATTATTATTTTTAGTTTCCGTCCCACCAGCATTCATCATACCACCACCCATCATTCCACCTCCCATCATATTGTTCAATGGTATGGGCAGGTGAATTAACTTCAATTCCTCGTTTTCCGTTTTCTTTGATAAATCGAGCCAAACGTCGACCCGTTGTGCAGGAGCCAATATTAAATAGGGTAATGTTTTTGGGCTTTCCAAAAGCCCACCATCAACCCCAAAAACGGTAATGGGCTCTTTGGTACTCCAAGCCAATTTGTACGCACGGGAGTTTGAACCATTAAGCAGTCGTAACCGATATTTTCCATCTTTGTTCAGGGATAGGGTATTATCCATTTTTCCATTGATAAGTATTTGATTCCCCAAAAAGCCACGCATTTGGTCCATCCTTCCATTGGACAAATAGACCAATTGGTTATTTTCATCAAAAGTTCTGTCCTGAATAACAACAGGAATATCATAATCTTCTGTTGGCAAATTCAAAGCTTTTTCCTCTTCATCTGTAACGATGAACAAACCTGCCAGCCCTTTATAAACCTGTTCTCCTGTATTACCGTGGGGATGTGGATGAAACCAGTAGGTACCCGCCCTGTTCATAACTTCAAACTCATAAATATAAGTTTCCCCTTTGTCTATTACGTGTTCGGGATGCCCGTCATTTTGGTGCGATACATGCAGCCCGTGCCAATGGATAATCGATTTTTCAGCAATCCCGTTTTCAAACCGTATCCGCACCCTATCTCCTTTCTTTACCCGTATTATGGGGCCGAGCGCACTTCCTTCCAACTGTTGTAAGGTCTCTTTATTCCCCTTTATTAAAGAACCCTTGTACGAATAGGTATCCGTATTTTTGTTGGATAGAATTTTAGCACTTGATTGTACCGCCTTTAATTGAATATCGACGTCGGCATTGAAATCGGTATTGACAATAGCTCCAACTTCGGGATGAGCAGAAGACGTAACCGAATTACAGGAACTAAATAATGGCACCACATAAAACCCCGCAGCAATCAGGCTTGCTGTTTCAATGAAACTTCTTCTATTGTACTTGTTGTTATCTTTCATTAGCTAACTTATTTATTCATTTGTCAATTCGGGTTCATCCCATTCATCATGCTGTTACCTGTGTTATTTTGCATTATACCCGGATTATCTTTCATTATATTAAACCAGCATCATCTTGATTCGGATGTTCGTTTTTGAAATCCCCATTTGTCTTTTTGTCTTCCAAACTGCCTACCTCCTGGTCTAACATGGTTCAAGGTTTCTTACGGCCGTGATCATTTTTAGTTTTTTCATTTATAGTAATTACTTGTATTCACCATTTCTTTAGATGATGTAACGATCAAAAGTTCCATAGCTCTCCCTGATTTTTCCTTTGCGAAAACTTAAACCTATCAGCAGCACACCGGAAGCGATAGCTATCCATAACGCATTGCCAGATGGGTCTTTTAATATTATGCTTGCTGTAATAAGCCAAATTGCAAATGCGATATTTAAAAACCTTAAGGTGCGACCTACCTCAGCCATAGCAATTACTGTAAATGTTACAACCAGGGCTCCGATGGTGGTAAGATGATCTGCGATTGGTTTTTGTATTGAAAATATAAAGGGCGTGAACATTAACCATAAACCGATAGCAGTTGATAAAAGTAAGTTCCATGGAATATTAACTCCCCAAAACATAGAAGGAACTGTTTTCTTTAAAGGGCCGATAAAACTGGGTGTCCGGTCATCTTTACTACCGCCTTCAATGGTATCTCCCATCCAGAAAGTACGCCAGAAAGGCTTTCCTTCTTTTGTTCGTTTAACTATAAACTGAATCATGGCTACCACTTCATCCAGCGTAAGCGGAATCATAACCAACATGGCCATAGCAGTAAGCAAACATATAGAACACCAAAAGCCGACAGATACAGGTTGTAAAATAATAAGTACGATACTTACGACACCAAGTGGTATTACCAGTACGCCAAAGAAAGCTACCATCCAGGGCATTGTGCGCCAACGATTAGACATGCCCATATACCCCATTAAAGCTTCAATTGTATAGGCAACATTTCCAAGTCCGCCATCAGAAATTGGAAAGGATTTAGAGACTGCTGATGTCAATACTTTTTCAGTACCCCCGCCAAAAAACGGATCCCAAACATGATCAATATATCCTAATTGAAAGGCGGTAAGATAGCGTGAAGCAAAAAACCCGATAAATCCCAATACGATGATTGGTGCCCGCTGCAACCACGAGGATGGATTGTAAGACCAGCCTGGAGGTGTCTCCGGGCCGGGCGGCATTTTCATCATCATTGCCATCATGCCTGGCATTTCGGGAATAAGAACAGAAAGTGCAATAACCATCATTCCAACTACAGAGTCAGTAAAATAAGCTGCAGCATCGGGCGCCCAAAAAACAAGCGGAGCAAACAGCAACCATACCCCTGTAAAACAAGCAGCCCACGGGGCCCAAAGCCTGAATGGATTTGAGGATAATAAGCCGAACACAATCAGCAATGCTCCGCTGATGAGGTCACTATAATACATCTCGCTGCTTTTATAACCAAATGTAACAGGAGCCATGAGGAGAAACACACCGAGCAAAACATTGGTTAAATGCGTCCAGATTATTTTTTCGTGGAAAGAGATGACCATTTGTTTATGATCAATCTTTGCTTGTTTGGGTACAAGCTCCATTCCGCACTTAGGACATTTGCCCGGCTTATCGCTGATAACTTCGGGATGCATTGTACACGTATATTGTGTGCCTTGTTTTTTATCAGCCATCATAGCATGATCGTGAGCCGGCATTTCATGATTCATATTTTCCATTAGCCAATTTTTATTTTTTACGTAATGAGGTATCTGTACTTTTCTATTTCTTTAATTTATTTACCTTATAAAATGCCTTTGGATCATCTTTTAATTTTTTAATCATTTTTGGAAGTGTTTCTCTTAAGCTATGTTTAGGCTGCCAGCCGAGTAATTTTTTTGCCTTCGAACTATCCATTTCAAAATGGTCATCTGCCAGATCAATCATCCAGGGTTTTATAAAAGCTTTGCCAAATAAGTTTTGCATAAACGCCCCTGCTTTTGCAAACCACTTAGGAATTTTTATTATCTCTTTTTGTGTTCCATTAATTTCTTTACTGATAATATCCTGCAACTGCTTATAGGAAAGTGTTTCATCATCGCCAATATTCAACACCACTTCGGTGGGAAGCTCTTTACGTTTTTCAATGGTCTTTGCAATTGCTTCTATTAAATCATCGAGATGAACGTAAGTACTGCCATGCGCTGTGTTGGCAGGATACAACCGGGCAGTCATTTGTTTTTCATAGATGCGCTGTATCTGGTTAGTAATAGGAATGGAGTTCCCTTCTTCGCTATACACACCTGCCATCCGCATTAATACTACAGGGATGTTTCCTCTTTCCTCATGCAAAACTTTTTCAGTGGTAACCTTTGATTTTGGATAATCCCATTTCGGCTCCAGCGGCCACTCTTCATTCATTTTTTCTCCGGGTAAACCAGGCTTGTAAACAAGCATGCTGCTTGAAAAAATAAACTGCTCCACTTCAAACTCCTGCAGCTTTTTTATTAGCCGTTCCGTTCCTTTTACCGTTACTTCATCATAGAGTGGGGAAGGCTTTCCAAGAAAATCATAGTAAGCCGCAAGGTGTACAACAGCACTTATCTTACCACCATATTCATATCGTATTCTGTCGAAAGCAAATTTTACACTTGCATCGCTGGTAATATCGAGACACACACATTCAGCTTCAGCAGGCGGATAAGGGTAGCCCGCATTGTCAAGCCCTGCAAGCCTGTATTGTGCAGCTATTTTATGAATCAAAGCTGAACCTATCAAACCGCTGCTGCCACTTACAATTATTATTTCCTTTTTGGTATTTCCGCCTCCTGTATCAGTGTGCGAATTCTGATGCTGTAAACTTTTGACGCTTGTTTCCATTATTTTATTTTTTTTAATTTATAATACGAAATAGCCGACACTTGGTATCCGGCTTTTGTCATATCATTCTTTTAAAATGGATCTGATAATCCACTTACACGAATAAGTTTTTTGTTTACAAATTCCTGTATGCCTAACTCAGAAAGTTCACGTCCGTAACCTGAGCGTTTGGTTCCGCCAAAAGGCAGGTCTTTTTTTGTCCAGGTAGGATGATTGATAAATACCATTCCGGTATCTATCTGATCGGCAACTTTCTTGCCTCGTTCAATGTCATTGGTAAATACCGAACCACCCAATCCGAATGGGGAATCATTTGCCCGCTTAATTGCTTCAGCTTCATTTTTTACACGAAAAAATGAAGCCACCGGGCCAAAGAGTTCCTCATGATAAGCATCCATACCGGGTTTTATATCTGTAAGAATAGTTGCTTCCATATAAGCACCTTTACGGTCAATGCGTTTGCCACCCAATACCACTTTTGCGCCTGCAGCTACCAAACGATTTACCTGGTCTTCCAGATGAACGGCTGCTTCTTCGCTTGATAAAGGACCCAGCTTTGTATCCTTATCCATAGGGTCACCCACTTTTAATCCGGTCAGGCTCTTCTTAAATTTTTCCAGAAATTCGTCTGCTACTGCTTCTACCACAATAAAACGTTTAGCAGCCACGCAACATTGGCCGGTATTGTTCATCCTGCCTATCACAGCCCATTCAACTGCTTTATCAATATCCGCATCTTCCAATACAATAAAGGCATCGCTGCCACCTAATTCAAGTACAGATTTTTTCAAATTTTTTCCAGCAGCTTCGGCAAGGCTTGCTCCGGCATTTTCGCTGCCTGTGAGAGAAGCTCCTTTAATACGATCATCTGCTAACAACGCCGAAACTTTACTGCCGGGAATAAGCAGGTTGGTATATAATCCGGCAGGTGCCCCTGCTTCTTTAAAAAGTATTTCGATAGCAATACCGCATTGCGGCACATT
>JBBRRV010000192.1:0-5146 GCA_038246075.1 Bacteroidales bacterium | reverse complement strand
GCCGTCGACGTTGGCGCAGAAGGCCTTTTACGCAGGCTTGGCGTGGATGCACCCCTCAAAAGCGTTGCTTCAGCAATGAAAATTCCCATTCCTTCAAAATTTATCCTTTGGGACGACGTGGATACGCTGGATCCATCGAACTTCAATATCAAACTTGGGAAAACCCTGACCAAGCTTCAGATGCTTCACCCTTCCGACCTTGCCGACATCATTGAAGAAATGGGCAGGAGCAGCCGTACAAATGTCTTTAACAGCCTCAATGAAGAGCAGGCTGCCGATGTGCTTGAAGAAATGGATCCCAAGCATCAGGTCGACCTCATTGAAAGTCTACCCATAGCCAAAGCTGCCGACGTGCTCGAAAAGATGCCGGCCAACGAAGCTGCCGATATCATAGAACTGCTGGAAGGAGATAAGGCCGAACTGCTGCTCAACGAAATGGACATTGAAACTTCGAGCGAGGTGCGCGAATTGCTTGAATATTCCGATCGCAGGGTAGGAAGCATTATGAGCACAGAATTTATTTCGTTTCATGAAAACGAAACCGTTGAACAGGCACTTTCAGCCATCAGGGAAACAAAACCTGAGGAGCCGATGTTATACAATCTCTTTGTTGTTACACACAGTGGTAAGCTTGTAGCTACCGTCTCACTTCGTGATCTCGTGGTTTCAGAACCGTCGGTAATACTTAAAAATATAATGCGCAACAATCCTATATCAGTAGGCGATAACGACAAACTGGATTCACTGGCAGAAATTGTGTCCAAATACAATTTATTGGCTGTGCCCGTGGTGAACCAGTATGAAATGCTCGAAGGCATGGTTGTGATTGACGACATTGTGGATGATTTGTTGGGTGACAGGAAGACCAGGTAATAAAAAAGAAGACTTAGCATTATTATGATTACGAAAATCACCTTACGCCGAAAAGGACTTTGGCGCAACTTACTTATTTTCTTCGCATTGCTCGGCCCTGGCATTATCACTGGCAGTGTGGATAACGATGCCGGAGGTATCACAACCTATTCGGTAGCAGGCGCCCTTTATGGCTATAAATTGCTCTGGACCCTGATACCTGCATTTGTTATTTTGCTGATCATTCAGGAAATGAATGCCCGTATGGGTATTGTTACCGGTAAAGGCCTTGCCGACCTCATCCGCGAAAATGCAGGCGTTAAAGTTACTTTCTTCATTTTTGTCGGTCTGCTCATAGCCGATCTGGGGAACACCACGACTGAATTTGCAGGTGTGGCAGGCAGCATGATGATCTTTGGTATCAGCAAATATATCTCCGTCCCAATGTCATTGGCTTTGGTCTGGCTGCTGGTGGTGAAGGGAAACTATAAAATTGCTGAACGCGTTTTTCTTGTTTTCAGTGTGAGCCTGCTCATGTACATTGTTTCAGCACTCATGGGCAAACCCCACTGGGGAGAAATCGGCACGGCCATCATCAACCCACATATGGAATTCAGCACACCTTACCTGGCCATTGTGATCGGTCTTATCGGAACCACCATTGCACCCTGGATGCAGTTCTACATGCAATCGTCAGTCATTGAAAAAGGCCTGAAAATGCGCGATTATAAATATACACTGGTGGATATCTTTATCGGATGCCTGGTGACGGTGGTTGTTGCTTTTTTCATCATCATAGCCTGTGCATCTACCCTTCACGAAAACGGCATTAAGATAGAAGAAGCCAAGGATGCCGCCATGGCGCTCCGTCCCCTGGCCGGAAATTTAGCATCCACCTTGTTTGCCGTAGGCCTGTTTGTAGCCTCCATATTCTCAGCAACTATTTTGCCGCTGGCCACAGCATTCTACGTTTGTGAAGCCTTTGGCTTCGAGGCAGGTATAGATAAAAAATGGAATGAAGCCCCTGAATTTTATTTCCTCTATACCGGAATACTCATCCTCGCTGCAGGCATCATCCTGATACCAAATGCCCCGCTCATTCAGATAAGTCTCTGGTCGCAGGTGATAAACGGTATTTTGCTTCCGGTGGTTTTGATCTGTATGATCCTGCTGATCAATAACAAGAAGATCATGGGCAGGTATACCAACAAGCCCGCAACAAATATCATCGGATGGTCAACCATTGTAATTCTTGTTTTCCTTTCTCTGATGCTGATGATCATGCCTTTGCTGACATAACGAAACGTGGGTAATGTGCACAGCTATATAACCTTTTGCTGAATTTCGACATGCGTGAGGGGTGGTTGCACAAGATCAGCATTCAGAAGTCCGTATGTGTTAAGATCAACATATTGCCCGCGATGTTTCACATGATCGCGCAGATAACCTTCGTTCACCATGCCGATTTTCTGCATCACCCGGCCTGAAACTTCATTGCCGGCGAAATGGTGTACTTATTCGATTACCCTCCTCACCGAATCGATCACCGTTCCATCAACCCATTTGATGACGGCAATAACCTCATCGCTGAACTTTGGCTTGGCCGGCTTTCCGCAGATAGCTTCTGCTTCTGCTTTCAACTCCTGGATGGTGCGAATAGGCAGCTTACTGTCCTTTAGCTTTTCAATAAGGTCGGTGCGCAGGGGATTTATGGCAATCCCGCGCTCGGTAACGATCACATCGATGAGTTCGCCCGGGCCGCACAGCGTTGTCACCTCATCAATGATAACAGGAATACGGTCGCGGAATAAAGGAACCGGCAATATCACACATTTCGAAGCCAGACAATTCATCCAGCCCCCGATGCCATGCAAAAGGTAACCATCGGAATGTGTAACCACATTGGCATTGAAATTAACATCGACTTCCGTAGCGCCGAGGATAACCACATCCACCATTTCGGCAAAATTGCCTTTTCCATGATAATTATAGCTTGTAAAAGGACTTGTATTCAGATGATTTGGATTCTCGCGCATGGAGCGGACACCATCAAGGTCAAATGTCTGTCCGTCCAGGATATAATCCAGCAGGCCATCTTCGAGCATTTTAACCAGGTATTTATTGCTGCCGCCACGTGCGAAACGGGCCTTTATGCCCCGCTCCTTCAGCATTTCGGCAAAGTAAACACCGATGGAAAGCGCCGTACCACCGGCACCGGCCTGGAATGAGAAACCATCACGGACGATCCCGGCTTCATCACAGAATTTGGCAGTGAGTTCAGCCAGAAAAAGCCTGTCGGGACTTTTGGTGATCTCTGTGGTACCGGAAACAATTTTTTCGGGAATGCCAACCTTATCTACCACCACCACATAGTCAACATGATTGCCCTGTATCTGCCATGGAACACATGGAAAAGGGACCAGGTTGTCCGTAACAACAATAACCTTGTCGGCATATTCTGAATCGGCAAGTGCAAATCCCAGCAGGCCACAGGCTGCAGGACCACGGTCGCCGGTTGCATTGCCAAAAGGATCGGCAGTAGGGGCAGCAATTACAGTAATGTCAATATGAACATCACCATCCTGGATAGCCTGATATCGGCCGCCATGCGAACGCAGCACACCCAGTCCTTTCATCTTCCCCTGGCTTGTAAACCTGCCCAGCGCCCCGTTCATGCTCCCTTCGATATGGTGTATCGTTCCGTCCCCGAGGTATTTTATCAGGGGCACATGACATTCGAATGATGCTGATGGCATCCATACAAGATCTTTTACGCCAAGTGCTGCAGCAATATCAAAGATCTGCTCTGCCATAAGGTCCCCATTACGAAAATGGTGGTGCGTAGAAATGGTCATCCCATCTTTAAGGCCTGCTTTCAAAAGGGCATCCTTAAGCGACGGCACAATTTTATTGCCATCGGCCGGAAAATCGGCACAACTTGATATGGGCGGCGCATATTTTCGTCCCGTAGGTTTGTATTTGCCGACACCCATGAATGGGATGGCCTCCTTACCGTTAATAATTGTGGGGACCAGCCTTCCGGCTGCGTTGACCACCAGTTTATCGTATTTTTTCATAACTACTTTCTTCTAAACAGAATGTAATTCTCTAATAAACAATTAATTATATCTTCTAAATAAATTCCAAATTCCAAGTTCAAAATTCCAAGTTCCAAAGTAATTTCACCCTTCATTTTTCATTTTTCATTTATCATTTTTTAACTTTTAACTTTTAACTTTTAACTTTTAGCTTTTAACTTTTAACTTTTAACTTTTAAACCGCCCCATCGCTCCATCGCTCCATCACCCCATCACCCCTTTTCTGTATCGAAATTTGTTCCTGCCGAACGCTATTCTTTATCTGGCTTGTGTGCTGGCAATGAATTCCTCGCGCCAGTTAGGTGATAGTTTACCCGTGTTGATGGCAAGATCGATGGTTTTTTGCGCACGCTTCACTACAGGGGGATCGATCATCTTGGTGCCCAGCGAAACAACACCCAATCCTTTTTCAGTCGCCTCGAAAAAAGCATTCACAATTTTCCTGGCTTTATCGATCTCTGTTGCGTCAGGCGCAAAAAATTCATGGATCACATTAATTTGCCTTGGATGGATGCAGCCCATCCCGTCAAAACCGAGTGCTTTTGACCGCAGCACATTTTGCTTAAGTCCTTCCATATCGCCTACATCAGAGAATACCGAATCAATAGCCTGGATGCCGGCCGCCTTGCAAGCATTAACGACCTGGCTGCGTGCGTAAAATGATTCTGAACCTTCGGCGGTGCGGCGTGTTCCGAGGTCGGCAGTATAATCTTCCAACCCTATGGCCAGTGCGACTACATTGTCTTCAGCGGTAGCGATTTCAAAAGCCTTGATCACGCCAAGTGCACTTTCGATGATGGGCATCAGCCAAACAGGTGAACTGGCAGCAGTTCCCATCCTGAGCTCAGTGATTTTCCGGTTTACCAGGTGCAGTTGCTCCGCACTTTCGCATTTGGGAATAAGAATAAGGTTAACGTTATGGGGAATGATAAAGGCCAGGTCTTCAAGTCCATTGGGAACCTGATTAATCCTCACCATACGCTCGGCACCATAGAAATAAAGACTGCGCAGCGCATTACGCACCAGGAAGCGGGCTTCGGCTTTTTTACTCACGGCTACAGCATCCTCTAGGTCCAGGATAAGACCATTGGGCTTGTGGATGCCCGCATTTATCATCAGGCTGGGTGTATTTCCCGGAAGGTATAACCGCGAAAACCGCTGCCTGTCTTTTGCGGTGTGATACAAATTGGCCGCTG
>JBBRRV010000191.1:0-5147 GCA_038246075.1 Bacteroidales bacterium | reverse complement strand
TGTATTGAAACGGCACAGTATGATAATGCGGTCCAATCATTCCAGCATATCATTGCCGACAACAACAGTTTATATATCGAGCATGCCGAATGGTACCTTGGGCTTTGTTACCTGAAGAACAACGAGGCAAACAAAGCGATGGTCCAGTTCAGGAAAATAGCATCAGAGAGCAGGAATTTTCATAAAGAGGATGCGCAGCAATTACTCACAAAGTTGCAGAAAAAGTAACCCTGATCACTGGTCAGCACCGGCAGGAAAGGAAATGATGGCCTTTAGGGGCTACTTAAAAAAAGGAATTGATAAAGGTTGAGATTATATATAGTTGTTTGTGATCCCCAAAAGAAGGCCCGACTGGCCTTCTTTTTTTTTCAGGTATTTTCAGGGACAGGAAAAGGAAATTGCCAGTCCTCCTTCAGAGGTTTCTTTGTATAAACTGGGCAGGTCGTGCCCGGTTTGTTTCATGGTGACGACTGTTTTATCAAAACTGATCCTGTGCTTACCGTCGGACAAAAGCGCAAAAGTGCTTGAATCCAGGGCACGTGAGGCAGCGAAGGCATTACGCTCGATGCAGGGAATCTGCACCAGGCCGGCAACCGGATCGCAGGTAAGGCCCAGATGATGTTCAAGTCCCATTTCTGCGGCATATTCCACCTGGAAAGGGCTGCCGCCAAACAGTTGTGTAGCCGCAGCTGCAGCCATGGCGCAGGCCGTGCCGATTTCCCCCTGGCAACCTACATCGGCCCCTGAAATGGATGCGTTTGTCTTAACCAGATTTCCGATGAGTCCTGCCGTGGCCAGTGCACGTGTTATCTTTTGATCCGAGAACTGATAACTGGTTTGCAACAAGTAAAGTACCGCAGGCAAAACGCCTGAGGAACCACATGTGGGGGCTGTGACAATACGCCCGCCCGAAGCATTTTCCTCCGATACCGCCAGGGCATAGGCAAAAAGCAGGCTCCTGCGGCGCAGTGAGCCTTTGTAGCCGGCTGCTTTGACCGAATAAGCCGATGCTTTGCGCTGCAGATGAATAATGCCGGGCAAGACACCCTCGTTTTCCAGTCCGTTGTGGATGGCCGACTTCATGGCCTGCCACACTTCCTGCAGATAAATCCAGATGGAAGGGTCCTCGGCTTCAGCAACATATTCCCATAGTGTTTTACCCGTTTGGTCAACCCAGGTAAGAATGTCAGTCAGGTTGCTCATTTTATATGGTAATTCACCTGGGAGCTCCAGCTGGCTGCCTTCAATTTTTCCGCCGCCAACACTGTAAACGATCCATTCATCACCGGCATGGCTTTGCTGGTCCATCGTCTCAAACTTCATGGCATTGGGGTGATAGGGCAGGTTTTCATCCGCTTTCCAGATTATTTCCAGTGGTTTTGGGAAAAAGGCATCCGTGAGAGCCTTGTCGGTCAGGTGGCCCTTGCCGGTTGCAGCCAGACTTCCATAGAGTGTAACCCTGAATGAAACTGAACCGGGATTTCTTTGGTGATATATTTCTGCCGCCTTCTTTGGACCCATGGTATGGCTGCTCGAGGGGCCATAACCTATCCTGAAGATTTCGCGAATTGATTCCATCTTTTTTTTCTGCAAAAGTAGGCATCTTTTAACGATCCCTGCCAGGAGTTCGGGTGATGGAATGTTATGCAACCGGAACTAATAGTTGCAAAATTCCTACCCCGGCTGGCACAAGTCACAGACTTGTGCCTGATTCGCTCCGCCAGGTGCAAACGATGTTAAAAGAATGGTTATAATTTATCTATTGGATCTTCAGCTGATATTTCTTCAGCTTTCCGGGGTCCTTCAAGGATGGCAATGACAGGCTTGATATCATACACACTCATACTGTGTTTGTTGCTCAGTATGATGATGACATAGTCGTTCGCCGGACTGTACCAGAACATGGTTGAAAAACCCTGCCACCATCCACTGTGATAGACATAGTCAACCTTTTTCATGTTGGTGTTTTTGGTCATAAGCCGGAAACCCAGACCATAGTTATGCCTGCTTTTTTTCTCAAGGTTCCGCGGGGTAAATGCCTGCTTAAGCCAGTAATCATTCAGCAGGCAATTGTTAATGAGCGCATAATACCATTTGGCCATGTCTTCAACGGTTGAATAAACGCCTTTATCGCCATAAACCCCGTCATAAAAGTCGCGTTTATTCAAACGTTGGCCATTATGTCCCGAAGTGCGGAGCTGAAGTAAAGCCTTGGAGGCAAGGGTATCGATGTAGGAATGACGCATTTCAAGCGGTTCAAATATCCGGCTGCGCATAAAATCGGCATAGCGCATGCCGCTTACTTTTTCAAGAATACAGGCCAGCACGACGAAGTTAGAATTGTTATAGCTGAAGGACCTTCCTGGTCTGGCATAGGGTGGAGGCAAAGGATCGGCTTCTTTGAACCACTTCATGATGGTATCGTTGGTGGGTGGTGTGCCGTTTATTCTTCGCTTGTCTTCAAAGGCATAGAGATAATTGGGCAATCCGCTCCGGTGACTGAGCAGATCAGCTATCTTAATGCCGTGGTAAGGAAATTCCGGTAGAAACTGTTGAATTGAATCTTCCATCCGGATTTTCCCTTCCTGGACCATCATCAATATGGCAACGCCTGTAAAGGTCTTGCTGATGGATGCCAGCTGGAATGCGCTGTTCAGGCTGAGCGGTGTTTTGGAGGAAAAATCAAGATACCCCAATGCATTTTCATAGATGATCACGCCTTTTTGGGCGATCAGCACCGTACCATTGAAACCCTGCCTGGTAAATTTCTTTTGAAATATGGAATCGATGCCGGCGGCCTTGGAGCCGGCATGAATTTCAATGCGGATGGCGGAGTCCTGAGCTTTTGTTAACTTGTGTTGTTCGAAACAGCTCTTTGTTTGCGGTACTACTTTCTTTTTTTGTTGCTTGCTACTGCAAGCCGGAAGAAGAAGCACCAATACGAACAATATATATAGTTTTGATATCCAATTTGTTACCACGAATGTAGAATTGATGATTGAGAATGGTAAAAGAACAAATTGTTAAGCAATTTTAAACAGCCGGGCAGCATATGTTTTTAACAAATTGTTGTTGGAAAGAATTTCAGCATATCACATATGGCCACTCCAGGCCGAACCAGTGAGCTTATTTTTTATTAAAAAGTTACACATGATGGTAACTTGGGCTACTTTTATAGTGCATGAGAATAATAAAAGAGGAAACACTGGTCGAGCGTTGCAGGCAGCGCAAATACAAGCCGGCAGAGGTATCTTTAAAAGCAAATGGTACTTATCGTCGTTTGCGCAGTTCTTCATTTATTCAGCCCTATGGCCATTTGATAGGCCATGGCAGCGTCGGGAAACGGTGTCAGGGTATCGGATAATATAGTGTAAGTTCCTTTTTCAGCAAGTTCGTCAGCAATTTTTTTAATTAACGCCAGAGTAGCTTTCATCACACTTGAACCCATACTTAAACGGGCAACACCTAAATCCTGCAGTTCACGCACGGAGGGGGGGAATCCTACCCCAACCTTAGGATTTGCAAGAATATTAATGGGGGCATTAATTTCCTTCACCAATGTTGCAATCGTTTCTTTTTCCCATACAGGCTGTATAAATATGCAGTCGGCACCGGCTTCCCGGTATTTATTGCCACGCTTAATTGATTCGGCTAATTTTTCGCGTATCGAACCCGACGAAGTATAAAATGAATCCGTTCGTGCATTAATGACCAGATGAAACCCCAGTGAATCCGATAATGCCCGGATGGCTGCTATTCTTTCACAAAATTCCAGCTCGTCAGTTAGTATTGGATTTAAATCATTGCTGTCTTCAATGTTTATGCCAACAATTCCTGTTGCAATGAACTTTTTGACAGCATCAATGATTTCATTTAAATTATTTCCATATCCGGCTTCTATATCCACAGTCACCGGGACCTGCACGCCATTTACGATTCCTGTTATAGCGTCAATCATTTCTGACAATTGTATGACCTGGCAGTCAGGATATCCTAAAGCAGCTGCTATGCCCATACTTGTTGTTGCGATTGCTTTATAGCCACTTGCTGCGATTAATTTAGAACTTCCGATGTCCCACGAATTTAAAAGAACCAGGATTTCTTTGTCGTGATGAAATTTCAGGAACTGTTCCGCTTTTTCTTTTTGAATAGTTGAGACTATCATAATGCTGTTTTTTATTGTTTACCATAAATGCTGCTGACTTCTCTTTGAATAGTTACTAACTTTTTATTCTTTAATACCAGGTTTTAATTATTTTGAAGGGAATGTTGTTGTCAGTGTTGAGCCACAAGTCAATGTTCCACTATAGGTTGAGTCATAGGGAGAAATAGCATACCCACTTAACTGCAAAGCTCTTAAAGCGTAGGTGCCAGCTGGCATGTAGTATTTATATTGGGTTGTTCCACTATTCATGTCAAACGAATCGGTTCCGTTAACAAATATACGATATGGATTACCCGATGTACTTACAAACTTTAATATACCAGTACCTGATAAAATTACATTAATGGTATAATCTACATTAGCTTTCAAAGCTACTGCTGTCGTAACTAAACCATTCACATTATTTTGGCAGTCTTTTTCTGCAAGCCAGTAATACTTTAGATTGGATAAGCCATTAAATTTAACTTTCCCTGAAGAATCTGAAATTTGCGTTGTCCCAATTTGATTTGATCCACTATCCCAGTCTGTTTTTGAAGAATATAGCTTTATTGAGACTCCAGAAACGGCATTACCTAAATTGTCTTTCAAACTTAGCACCAGACTTGTTGGTGTTAGCAATTGGTCTTTCTTACAAGAATTCATTACTGCTAAACCAATAAATATCATTAAGATTAGAATGCTTTTTTTCATTTTTATGTGTATTAAAATATGCACCTACACTTTAGGCATTTCAATGTTCGCCTGTATTTTGACGTGGTTACGCTTTCTGCAATAAACAATTATGTTAATTATGATAACATTCAAAAACTATCAAAGCGATTCTTCGATTGTTTTATGATTTTATGATCAGGCGGTGTTCTTTCATAAACCTGGCTCTGACTCGTTTTTATGTATGATAATCGTCATGTTTGATATCAGAACGAAAGGTACGCCATATTTTATTGTGTAGCATAAAAAGTGAATCTGTTCAGGCAAGGGATGG
>JBBRRV010000190.1:0-5152 GCA_038246075.1 Bacteroidales bacterium | reverse complement strand
TGAGCTTTTTACATCTCGCGATGTCTTTGCAAGGCAAATGCTTGATTTCCCGCTTGTGGAAATGGGTAACCAGACACTTTTTTCGCAAACCCGGGAAATTGTTTTCAATACGTCTCCTCAGCCTGTTTTTAATAAGAATTTTGATCTGCTGCTTGCCAACCTGGCGGATAATGCGAATGAACAGATCACAAACTTCATCCTTGCAGATAATCCCAAGCAGGTAGAGCGTCTGCAGTCAATATTCGACGATATTCTTGGCAACAGGAGTATGGCGGGCGATTTTAATTTTACTTCATTAAACCTTTCGCTTCACGAAGGTTTTATCGATAAGGACCTTAAACTGGCCTGCTATACCGACCACCAAATATTTGAGCGCTACCACAAATTCAGACTGAAGGAAAGCTACAGCAGCAAACAGGCGATCACCATAAAAGAGATCTACGACCTGCAGCCAGGCGACTACGTGACGCATATCGATCACGGGGTCGGACGCTTTGATGGGCTTGAAAAAATAGAAAACAATGGCCGTCAGCAGGAGGCCATACGATTATTATACCAGAACCAGGATATCCTTTATGTGAGCATCCATTCCTTACACCGCATCACAAAATACACGGGCAAGGAAGGCACTATTCCCACGCTGAACAGACTTGGTTCCAACGTATGGAACAAGTTAAAAGCCCGGACAAAACAGCGCGTAAAAGATATTGCCAAGGACCTGATCAAGCTTTATGCAGAGCGCAAATCAGCCAAAGGTTTCAGGTTTTCGCCCGACACCTATCTGCAGCATGAGCTGGAGGCATCCTTTATATACGAGGATACCCCCGACCAGGTAAAGACAACCCAGGATGTGAAGCACGATATGGAGGAATCCTTCCCAATGGACAGGCTTGTGTGTGGTGATGTCGGGTTCGGGAAAACTGAAATAGCCATAAGGGCAGCCTTCAAGGCTGTGGCCGACAGTAAGCAGGTAGCCATCCTTGTTCCCACAACCATCCTTGCCCTCCAGCATTATAAAACCTTCCGCGACAGGCTCAGTGAATTTCCCTGCAAAGTGGACTATATCAATCGTTTCAAGAGCTCGAAAGAACAGCATCAGACCCTGAAAGACCTGGCAGAAGGTAAAATTGATATTTTAATCGGCACACATCGCATCGTGAGTAAAGATGTGCAATTTAAAAACCTTGGATTGTTGGTGATCGACGAAGAACAAAAATTCGGGGTATCGACCAAGGAGAAGCTGAAACAGCTGAAGGTAAATGTGGACAGCCTTACGCTCACGGCAACGCCCATTCCGAGAACGCTTCAGTTCTCACTCATGGGTGCCAGAGACCTTTCTGTAATCAACACACCACCACCAAACCGCTACCCGATTCTGACGGAGATCCGTCCTTTTGGTGAAGAAATTATCCGTGATGCCATCAGCTATGAAATTGCCCGAGGGGGTCAGGCTTTTGTTGTGAACAATCGTATCCAGAACATCATGGAGGTAGCCGGACTCATTCAGCGCATGGTGCCGGATGCGCGTGTCGCCATCGGTCATGGGCAGATGGACGGTGCAAAACTCGAAAAAGTCATGCTCGATTTTATCGAAGGACGGTTTGATGTGCTTGTTGCGACGACCATCATCGAGTCGGGACTCGACATTCCTAACGTGAATACCATCATCATCAACGATGCGCAAAACTATGGCCTCAGCGACCTGCACCAGTTGCGCGGCAGGGTAGGGCGGAGCAACCGCAAGGCATTCTGCTATCTGCTGGCGCCGCCACTTTCGGTGCTTACCGATGAGGCACGCAAACGCCTGAAAGCCATCGAAGAATTTTCCGATATCGGAAGCGGTTTCAATATTGCCATGCGCGATCTCGATATCCGAGGGGCAGGTAATATCCTGGGTGCCGAGCAGAGCGGATTCATCTCGGAAATAGGTTTTGAAATGTATCACAAGATACTGGACGAGGCCATACAGGAATTGAAAGCGTCGGACTTTAGTGAACTTTACAAGGACGAGCCGCAGCGCGACTTTGTTCGGGATTGCCAGATAGAGACGGATATGGAAATTTTGATCCCCGACCCTTATATCAATAACACCACAGAAAGGCTGAGTCTTTACAAGGAGCTTGATAATATCAGTGCCGAAGATCAATTGCTTAAATTCCAGGAGCGGCTTATCGACCGTTTTGGCCCGGTACCACCCGAAACACAGGAACTCATTCATACCATCCGTTTGCGATGGATAGCCAGGGAGATGGGTATCGAGAAGCTCGTGCTTAAAAACGGACTGCTGGTGGGCTATTTTGTTCACAACCAGGATTCGCCTTATTATCAGTCGGAGACGTTTTCCGCAGTGCTCCGCTATGTGCAGAACAATCCAAAAGCATGCCGTATCAGGGAGAACAATAACAAGCTAACGCTCACCTTCCAGAATGTGCGGACGATACTGGATGCCCTGGAGGCACTCCGCCCGTTGACCGGACAAACTTTACAGGTTGGGGGTAGTAATTAATCACCGGGCGAAGCCAGATAATGCCTGTAAATAATCCTGACAAAGCCTGCGGCCAATGACAACATGACCCGGATGAATTATTTTTAAATATTGATCCCGGAATCCGGAACAAGCGGCCTATCTTTATACTTACTTATCAATACCCAAAACCACTTACAATGCCTGATAAGATTCAACCCGATAAGATTCAGAAAGCCCTGACCATTTTCAGATCGGGGAAAAATTGTGCCCAGGCTGTGTTGACAGCATTTTCAGATGATCTGGAGTTTGAGGATGACTTTGCATTAGCCATCAGCAGTGGCTTCGGAGGCGGAATGGGAAGGTTGCAGGAGACCTGCGGTGCTGTGACAGGATCGTTCATGGTATTGGGCATTTGTAACAAAATGAAATACACAGATGATGATTCCCGCAAAGAAAATACCTATGCGATGATACAGGAATTCAACAGGCAGTTCATTTCCATGCATAAAACAAACAGCTGCTCAGTGCTGTTGGGTATTGATCTTAAAACTGAAACGGGCCGGCAAATGATGGCAGAACGTAAACTAAGCGAATTTGTGTGTGAGCGTTGTATTGCGGATGCTGTGCGAATAGTGGAAGACTTAACAAGTTAAAAGCTAAAAATGAAAGATGAAAAATATACAGTGCTGGCAAGTCTGTGACTTGTGCCATTCGCAGACTAAACAGATTGAGACGATCAATAAAATTAAATTATCAAAACATGAATAGATTAAAATCAATTTTAGGAATTTTGATTCTGTCATTGGTTCTGGGACAGTTTTCGCAGGCCCAGGACTGGGCCAATACAGACCGCTTTAAGATGGAAAATGAAAAACTGGGATTGCCTGCAACCGGCGAACAGCGTATTGTATTTATGGGTAACTCCATTACCCAGGGCTGGGGTGAGGTAAGCCCTGAATTTTTTACGGGGAAACCTTATATCAATCGCGGTATCAGCGGGCAAACAACGCCCCAGATGCTGGTGCGCTTCAGACCTGATGTCATTAATCTGAAGACTGCAGTTGTCGTTATATTGGCTGGCACAAATGATATTGCCGGAAACACAGGTCCTTCAACGTTGGAAATGATCATGGAAAACCTTGTGTCTATGGCCGAACTGGCAAAAATTAACGGCATCAAAGTAGTTCTTTCCTCCGTTTTGCCGGCCTATGACTATCCGTGGAACCCGGGGCTTAACCCCGCAGAGAAGATTTTTGCCCTGAATGAAATGATCAAAAGATATGCCGATCAGAATGGGATCATATATCTTGACTATTATTCATCGATGGTGGATTCACGGAAAGGTTTAATGGATATATATACAGGTGATGGTGTTCATCCCAATGCAGCCGGATATAAAGTAATGGCACCTCTTGCTGAAGAAGCCATAGCAAGAGCTTTACTAAAGCGGTAATTGCCGGCAGGTAAAACTTTTTATTTGCTTTCTTTTTCTGTCTTGCTCCAGTCGACAAAGAATTTCCCCTCACTTAGCACGATGGGGTCTGTCTTATCAGACCTTTTGGTGTTGTCGTGATCGTGCGGACCGCCGTTTGCCAGCATGCCTCCACCAGCCTTTGTCATGGCTTTGCGTTCAAGATTGGCCCTGATTCCGCCGCCTGTAACTGCAGCAAAAGCGCGTTTTTTATAAGTAACTCCTGTCAGTGTGGCTTCAAAACTTCCTGAGATAGAGGTTTTACTTACCTTATCGATGGTGAGGGTGCCACTGAGTGACTCTCCGTCGTGAAATGCATATCCCAGTCCTTTGGTTTCAGAGGTATAATCAAGCAATGCCCATAAAAGATCATGCTCGGCCTTTTTTCTTGATTCTGTCTCCAGATTATCCTCAATAAGGATAGGGTAGGTCCCTGGTTTCAGGTTTCCCTGAAGATAATATAGCCTGATCCAGACCTGCACATCAGGACTGACCTGGAATGCTGCAAGGGCGAGGTACTCGAAACCTGAAACCGGTATTTTCATTCTTTTGGCTTCGGCTTTCCACGCTTTTCCGTCAACTTTACATGAGATGTAATTGGTATATTCCTGGGCATGAAGCATGCTTACTATGCCCGAAATCAGGAATAAAACTGTAAAAGCTATTGTCTTCATGGTTTGTGTTTTGATTTGCTGAAAGGACGATTTATAAATTTTTTCAGGCGATTTTTCCGGCAGAAGCATCAAAATAAAATTTTCAATATTTTTATTGAGCCTGTCTAAGGCAGCATACTGCTTTTGGTGAAGAAAATATGATCATAATATCGTCATAACAGTAAATAAGGCCTTTTGTTTAGCGTTATATAATTTATTCTGTGATCCGGGTGTCATCAAAATTCTATTCACGGGGAGCACCCAGTTCACCCCGTGAATTCTTTCAGGCTAAAAAGCCAGAAGCCGTCACAAATAATTTTGCGACGGCTTCTGCAGTGGTTAGATGTTATTAAACTATTCAAATATGATCTTCTTACTCCATGTTTTATAGGATGTGGTCAGCCTGAAGGAGTAGATTCCGGAGTTCACCTGGGGAATGGAATAGCTCAGTGTGTTGTCACCCGCTTTTAAATTTACCGGCGACGTGAAAACGGTCTTGCCGGTCATGTCCGTGATCTGCATCATTCCTGTCTGATCTGTAGGGATGGAAACTGACAAATG
>JBBRRV010000189.1:0-5156 GCA_038246075.1 Bacteroidales bacterium | reverse complement strand
TGGATCTTGGATCTTGGAATTTGGATCTTGGAATTTGAAGCTTGGAATTTGGGACCTGGAATTTGGGACCTGGAATTTACCAAGAAGATATAATTAGCTGTATATCAATTAAATTTATTTTAGTTGAATGCAAGTGCCAGCCGTAAATACGATCAACCGATCGGACATTTTCGCGCTTACTCCATCAGAAATCCAAATAATATTTCATTTTATTATCGCTGATGCCCAAGGCGTTTATCGTGGATATTTATAAGATTGTATTTAATGGCAGTGTCACAGATTCGATCTGTATTACCGGCGATCGATCAAAATCACTTTAACAGTATCTGAAAAGATATATAGCAATTATCACCTATGAAATTTATGAGTGTTAATAAAGCTTTCGGAACGTTGGGGTGTATTAATTCTACAGTTTTTTACTACAGTTAATAAATTTGTTTGTTTCACTGATTTTATTTTATTTTACATTTGCCCGAAACAAACAAGAGAAAATCATGACAATAGGAGTGCTCAAAGAAATAACAGGAGAGCGGCGCGTTTCGTTGCTCCCCGAGAGTGTCGCAACGCTCGTTAAAATGAACGTTAAGATGCTGGTTGAGTCTGGTGCCGGAATGGCTGCATTTGCTTCTGACGATGATTACATCGCTGCCGGTGCACAAATAGATACAAGACAAAGTGTTATTGCAAATTCAGATGTTCTCCTCAAAATAAATCAGCCCGAAAAGGAAGAACTGGCCCTGATGGCCGAAGGCAAAGTGCTTCTCTGTGTTCTGAATCCATATTTCAATACCGGTTTGGTGCAAGAGTTGGCAGCGAAGAATATAACTTCCTTCAGCCTTGATGTTATTCCGCGCACTTCGCGTGCACAGGCTATGGACATCCTGTCATCCATGGCTACCGTGGCAGGCTATAAAGCAGTGCTTACTGCAGCTAACACATTGCCCAAGTTTTTCCCCATGTTCATGACTTCTGCAGGTACCATAAAACCTGCCAATATGCTGATCCTTGGTGCCGGTGTCGCCGGACTACAGGCTATCGCCACCTCGCGTAAACTCGGGGCAGTTGTTTATGTATTTGATGTCAGGGCTGCTGTGAAAGAAGAAGTCGTTGGCCTTGGCGGAAAGTTTGTTGATGTGGAAGGCGCCACCGACGACAAAGCCGCCGGTGGATATGCCGTAGAGCAGTCGGAAGAATTCAAACAACGTCAGGCTCAAGCCATCCACGACCAGGCTGTTAAATCAGATGTGATCATTTGCACCGCCCAGATCCCTGGCAGGCACGCCCCCTTGTTACTCAAAAAAGAAACTGTTGAAGCCATGCGTCCGGGTTCTGTCATCATTGATCTGGCAGCCAGTACAGGTGGGAACTGCGAGGTGACCAGAAATGCTGAAACAATTGTTCACCACGGTGTAACGGTTATCGGAAACTCTTCGTTCCCGGTAGATATGCCCACTGATGCAAGCCGCATGTTTGGCAAGAATGTGATTAATTTCCTTAAACTCATGATCACCAAAGAAGGTGAATTAAACCTGAACTGGGAGGATGATATCGTAAAAGGCACTGCCGTAACACATCATAAAGAGATCGTTCACGAGAGAGTTAAATCGTTTATTGGTTAGTTCCGTGTTCCCGGTTCCGCATTTCATGTTGCTGGTTCCAAGCCGTTACCAGGCACCCGGCACTTATAATTCATGTACAATTACAAAACCAACCATTAATAAGTAAATCAACCAAATAACGTTCAGACAATGGAAGAAATTTTGAAATTTTTCCTGGAATATAAAGAGATGATTTTTATCATCATTTTATCCATATTTCTGGGAATAGAGGTGATTTCGCACGTGCCCGCGGTATTGCATACCCCGCTGATGTCGGGCAGCAATGCCATTCATGGTGTAGTAATCATCGGGGCCATCATCGTGATGGGCCATGCCGAAAGCACGCTCTCTCTTATTTTCGGTTTTATTGCCGTTATCCTGGGTACCCTCAATGTGGTAGGGGGATTTGTAGTTACCGACCGCATGCTTGAAATGTTTAAGAAGAAGAAAAACTGAGGGACTGAACCATGGAACATCTTACTAAAATTATCGAGTTCACCAACGAAATCTCTATACTTGAGATCTCCTATCTGGTAGCCTCAATTCTATTTATTCTCGGACTCAAGAAATTGAGTCACCCTGCTACGGCACGTTCGGGAAACCTATGGGCAGCCGCCGGTATGGGTGCTGCCATACTGTTTACCATTCTTTTTCACAAAACCAATGTAGTGCTTCCTGACGGAACCATCGCGTCCAGGGGAATTCAGAATATAGGATGGATTGTTGTGGCGCTTGCCATAGGTTCATTTATTGGCTGGTATGCCTCCAAAAAGGTAAAGATGACGGCCATGCCGCAGATGGTTTCCATATTTAACGGAATGGGTGGCGCCTGCGCCGCCTTGATTTCCATGATGGAATTCCCGAAAATGCAGAATGCGATGGCGCTGGCAGGTGATGCGCATATGCTGAGCGGTGAAGGGATAGCTATCATGCTTGGCTTAATGATAGGTGGTGTTTCTTTTGCAGGAAGTATGATTGCTTTTGCCAAACTCGACGGACGCATCGGCGATATAAAACATCCTGTCCTGCGCATCATCAACCTGAGTTTTTTGGTGCTCCTGTTTGGAGCGCTGGGTATGATCCTTCTCATGAAACCTGAAATGGATAACAACATACCGATCTATCTCTTTGCATTTGCTGCCTTAATATATGGTGTAACTTTCGTGATGCCGATAGGGGGTGCCGATATGCCAGTTGTAATTTCGCTGCTCAACTCCTTTACGGGTGTGGCAGCAGCCATGGGCGGTTTCCTTTATGGCAACCAGGCCATGCTCACTGGCGGTATCCTTGTGGGATCCTCAGGAACTATCCTTACAATTCTGATGTGCAAAGCCATGAACCGTTCACTGCTTAATGTGATCATAGGTGCATTTGGCGTGGCAGGTGCTGCAGGCACAGAGTCGGGTGATAAAACTGTAAAGGAAATATCACTCAGCGATGCAGCCGTGCTGCTGAGCTATTCACAAAAAGTATATATCGTTCCAGGCTACGGACTGGCTGTTGCCCAGGCCCAGCATCTCTGCCACGAACTCGACAATCTGCTTTCCAGCAAGGGCGTGGAGGTTAAATATGCCATCCACCCTGTAGCCGGCCGTATGCCAGGCCATATGAATGTGCTGCTGGCTGAAGCTGATGTTCCTTACGAAAAACTTGTGGAGATGGAGGATGCCAATAACGAAATGAGCAATACGGATGTAGTCATTGTCATCGGAGCCAACGACGTGGTAAATCCTGCTGCTGAGGATGATCCATCCAGTCCGATCTATGGCATGCCGATCATAAAAGCGCTCGATGCAAAGAATATTATTGTGATGAAACGCAGCATGGCAGCCGGCTATGCAGCTATTCCAAACAATCTGTTCTATCATCAGAAGACCCGTATGCTTTTTGGCGATGCAAAAGCTACGCTGCAGAAACTCGTCGCTGAGATTAAGAGCTTATAATATTCGCATATAACAAGCACATAACCTTCCGGATTTTTTATCCGGAAGGTTTTGCGTTTCCAGGGAAGAAAGTGCCATATTTTTTAGCTAACAAAAATATACGTTTATAATAAACAGCTTATTACATCTTTTAAATAGATACCAAGGTCCGTGTTTCAGTTTCCATATTCTAATAAACTTTGATGCGTGGGCCAAATGTTTTTATTTTATTTATTTATTTCTATATATTTTCAATTATCAAATTAGTACCTGTTTGTGCCATTATTGAATGGGGGTTGTTTTTTAGTTTTTAACTTTCAGGTGCATGGCCCGAAAGCCTGTGGCACTAAGTTCTCTTATTCAGATGCTTTGTCTTTTAACTGAATTGAATTCAGATAATTAATGTCTATCTTTGCTTCAATTAAACCTTTATGATCGGAATGCCGCATGTCCTGGTCGTTGATGACGATCCTACCTTTTGTTTAATGTTAAAAGCCCTGTTGGAAAATAATGGCTTTACAGTGAAAGAAGTGTTCAATGCCGAAAGCGGACTTAAAGCTTTGGGCCAGGCGGCTTTTGATCTGGTACTGACTGATTTCCGCTTGCCTGATAAGGACGGTATTCAGCTTCTGAATGAAATACGCAAAAGCTGGCCGGGGCTGCCGGTCATATTGATGACACGCTATGCCGAGATTCGCACAGCAGTGAATGCCATCAAACTCGGTGCTTTCGAATATGTTACCAAACCCGTTAATCCTGATGAACTACTGCTTACCATAAGGAAAGCATTGGAATTAAATGTACCAGGTAAGCCTGCCGAAGCAGCGCCCGATAAAATCAGTTCATCCCGTGGTAATTTTCGGTTTATACATGGCCTAAGTGGAGCTGCCGTTAAAGTTGACCAGTATATCAAACTTGTAGCACCAACTGATATGTCTGTGATTATACAGGGTGAAAGCGGAACGGGCAAGGAATACATCGCCAGGATGATTCACCAGCAAAGTAACCGTAGTTCAAAACCATTTGTGGCTGTTGATTGTGGTGCATTGAGCAAAGAACTCGCAGTAAGTGAGCTTTTTGGGCATGTTAAAGGCTCTTTCACGGATGCCTCAGGCGATAAGGAAGGGCAATTTCAGACGGCCAATGGTGGTACGCTATTCCTTGACGAGATTGGTAACCTTAGTTACGATATACAGTTGAAACTATTGCGTGCAACACAAGAGCGAAGAATACGGCGGATTGGCTCCAATAAGGATATTGATATCGATGTTCGCATTCTTTGTGCGACCAACGAAAACCTTGATGAAGCAGTGCAGAGGGGGAACTTCAGAGAAGACCTTTTTCACAGACTTAATGAATTTAAAATAAATGTGCCTGCACTTCGCGACCGAAATGAGGATATTTCACTGTTCGCTGATCATTTCCTGCATTCAGCCAACCTGGAATTGCATAAATCCGTAAAGGGATTTGATGAACAGGTAAAACATGCATTTTCCAATTATTCCTGGCCTGGTAATATCCGCGAATTCAGGAATGTTATCCGGCGTGCGGTATTGCTTTCCAACGGGGATAAAATTGACCTCGATCAATTACCCGATGAAATCACTGCTCAACCCAGAAAAGAGAAATTCAGTGA
>JBBRRV010000188.1:0-5174 GCA_038246075.1 Bacteroidales bacterium | reverse complement strand
ATTCGCAATCTGCACACCTCCATTTTCGATGTCGATGAAAGTAGTATTGAGACCGGAATGGGACTGATGGCCTGGCTTGCGGTTAACGATTATGGAAAAGAAAAGACGATCACTATTAAATAATGGCTCAAACAGTATACTACAATTAAATACAGCGAAGGGGTGAGTGGGCGAGTGGGAGATGGGGTGATGGAGTGATGGCGTGATGGAGCGATGGAGCGAACTTGAAATTTGAAATACATAGAAATACATAGAAATATATTGAAGTACATTGAAGTACATTGAAATACAATGAAATATGTTGAAATACTTAGAAATATATAGAAATAAATAGAGGTATATAGAAGTACATTGAAGTACGTTGAAGTATTTGGCCCGGAATAAAAATTTACTTAGGGATTTGAACTTTGGGACTTGGAATTTGGAGCTTGGGATTTGGGATGAGCAGTTTATCAATGAAATAAAATTTAGTTAGATAAAAGATCAATTTAAACGCATGTATAGATGAAAGTTGGGGATAAACATTTTCGGACCATTTGGATGGAAGGTTCTGCTGTATTTATGATTGATCAGAATGCACTGCCATTTGAATTCCGGATTTATGAAGCGAGAACATACAAAGAGACCTGCAGTGCTATCATCACCATGATCACCCGTGGCGCAGGGGCTATAGGAGCAGCAGCAGGCTTTGCCATGGCACAGGCATTCCTTGAAGCGGAGAAAGAGGAGGTCAGGCAGGAAAAAGGCGAGCGCCAATTCGTTGAATTGGCCAGACACGAGATCGAAAGCACACGGCCAACGGCACGTAATCTGTTCTATGCCACCGAAAAAGTTTTCGGGGCGGGGAAGTGGTCACCAGCGCATGCCTTTTCGAAAGCGCAGGAACTGGCGGATGAGAATCTTAATGCCGGCCATAAGATCGGAGAACTTGGCAATACATTGATTAAAGAAGGATACCGCATATTGACACATTGTAACGCCGGCTGGCTGGCATTTGTGGACTGGGGCAGTGCCCTGGCGCCAGTATACGTTGCCCACCGGGCAGAAAAAAAAATATTTGTCTATGCAGATGAAACCCGTCCGCGGAGCCAGGGGGCAAGGTTGACAGCCTGGGAGCTAAACAGCGAAGGAGTTCCCCACCTGATTGTGCCGGATAATGCCGGGGCTCACCTGATGAGTAAGGGCATGGTAGATATGGTTATCGTAGGGGCCGACCGCATTGCTGCCAACGGCGATGCAGCCAATAAGATCGGAACCTTCGAAAAGGCCATCGTAGCAAAAGAATTTGGTGTGCCATTCTATGTGGCAGCCCCGCTTTCCACATTCGATCTCAGCATCCCCGACGGGAACCATATTCGCATCGAAGAACGCGGAGAAGATGAAGTGCTTTACCAAACCGGCCCTGATGAAAAGGGACAGATTCATCGCATCCGCGTTGCATCACCGGGTTCAGGGGCCATCAATCCTGCTTTCGATGTTACACCTGCCGCTTACATTACCGGCATCATCACTGAAAAGGGTATTATATTGCCAAACAAATCAGAGATCTTGCGATTGCATAATTTATAAGATATAAAGATCACTTATGGCAACCAAAAATTCCTCATTAACGCCGGGCATCAACAGCTGTCCCTGGCCAGGCAATGATCCGCTTATGAATGAATACCACGACAATGAGTGGGGGGCTCCATTGCATGACGATCAGAAATTATTTGAATTCATGCTACTGGATGCCTTCCAGGCCGGGCTCAGCTGGAAAACGATCCTCCATCGCAGGGAAGGATTCAGGAAAGCTTTTGCGGGATTCGATCCCATTCGGATTGCTGAATTTGGTGAGGAAAAGATACAGGAACTGATGCAGGATACGGGAATCATCCGCAACCAGTTGAAAATCCGCTCAGCGGTTACGAATGCTCAGGCTTTTCTGAAGGTGCAGGAGGAATTCGGAAGCTTCGATAAATATATCTGGCAATTTACAGGGGGTAAAACCCTCGTAAGCCATCTGACAGGATTGTCCAACATGCCGGTGTCCACAAAGGAATCCGATGCCATGAGCAAAGATCTGAAAAAGCGTGGTTTTAAGTTCGTGGGTACTACAATTTGCTATGCCTTTATGCAGGCCGCCGGCATGGTGCACGACCATATGGTCTATTGTTTCAGGTATAGGGAAATAATGCAAAATGAAAAGACGAGCACAATTCAATAATGGCACAAACAGGAACTAACTTGAAAATTTGAAATTCATAGAAATATATAGAAATACATAGAAATACATAGAAATACTAAGAAGTATAATGAAGTAGATGGAAGTAGATGGAAGTAGATGGAAGTAGATGGAAGTAGATGGAAGTAGATGGAAGTAGATGGAAGTAGATGGAAGGAGATGGAAGTAGATGGAAGGAGATGGAAGGAGATGGAAGTAGATGGAAGTAGATGGAAGTAGATAGAAGTGCATGGAAATACATAGTAATAGATAGAAATACATAGAAATATTAAGCCTAAGAATCAAAAATCACCTTGGAATATGGAATTTGGATTTTGGAATTCTGAACTTGGAACTTGGAACTTGGAACTTGGAATTTGGGACTTGGAACTTGGGACTTGGGTCTTGGAATTTATTCAGAAGATATCAGCAAAAATCTCCCCCTAGATCAGACCTGTAAAGAGTAATGAATTCTGAACAAACCGCACTTCATTGTAAGTTACATCCTGCCCTAAATCCTTGATTATTTGAGACAGTGAGGAAACCTTGTGTTGAAGCAGATAGTCAGAAATGAGTTTGCGTTTTTCCGCCGGAACAAGCCGCGATACATCAATTTTACCATTCAGCACAAATTCACACAGATGTCCTTCGATGGTGCCAATGGAGAGAGAACGTCCGGATGCAATTTCAGGAATTGTTTTGCCCGACATGAACAAATCATAGCTTGTTTTTTGCGTTAATCCCTTCACTGGTTTCAGCCTGACGGGAAATTTTTCGGCCTGTAATTCCTGCTCAGGAATTTCTTTTTCATTTGCCTGCAGGTAGTCCATGATAATGGTAATGATTTCCGCACCAAATGATTTAACTTTCCGGGCACCGAATCCCTTTATTTTAAGGAGTGCAGGTTCGGAAACCGGCATTTTATCAATGACTTCAAGGAGCGTTTTTTGTGGTAGCACCATATACACGGGGAGGCCAAGCTCTACAGCGGTAATATTACGCCAGGCTCTAAGGTTTTCGTACAATACCGGATTTGAAGCACCTTTTGCTGCACCTGCAGTTGAAGCCGGCTGTGATAATGATTTTTCGGCACCTTTAATCTGGGGTTTTTCCAGGGATGCCTTTGCTTTAACTTCGAGATAAAGTTTTACATCAAATCCGGTCATGCATAATTTGAAACAGGCGGATTTAGTATACGCTTCCTGGTAAAAGTTTTCAAGGCTCTCTTTAAGTGTTTTCTTCAGGGCTTTGTTATCCGTTTCGATTTCGAGTCGCTGCAATATCGAACAAAGATGCAAATCTGTTTTTTCTGCGAAGTAAGCACTTGCTTTTTTGATGCGTTCCTGCAACGCTTCATTGCCCTCAACGACCGGTTTCTCAGCTAAGAACTGACCGACCTGTGATTTAAATTTATTGGCAATTGTGGTTAATTCCGCATGCATAACATCATTCATTCTGGCAAATGTTGCTACAACCCCTGGAAGTAATACGGACGAATTTTCGAGGATGATTTTAAGGGTGTGGTTCAGGCGGCGTTGCAGCGGGTCAAAATCAAACAATTCAGCCAGTAACGACTGCTGATAGGCGATTTTGGATTTTTCCAGTTCCTTTTCACCGGGCTGGTTCGCTTCAACTTCAAGGGAGAAGCCGGTTATGCTCTGGTCGCTTTTGATGGAATTCAATGCGATAGGCGAACTGAGCACCATGCCTTCAAAGGTCTTGCACCTGCTCAGTGCCACATACACCTGGCCATGGGCAAAAGCAGCATTGGCATCGATGATTGCTTTTTCGAAAGTGAGGCCCTGACTCTTGTGAATGGTGATGGCCCATGCCAGTTTTAAAGGATACTGCCTGAACAGCCCCACCTGGTTTTCCTTTATTTCTTTGGTTTGTTCGTCGATTGTATATTTGGTGTTCTGCCATTCTGCCGGTTCCACAGTGATGGTTGCATCATCACCTTCGCATATTACCTCAATAATATCATCTTCAATTCCTGTAATAATGCCGATCTTTCCATTATAAAACAGCTTGTCACGCGAGATATCATTCTTTACAAACATCACCTGTGCACCGACTTTCAGGACAAGTTTGAAATCAGTCGGATAGCTGTATTCAGGGAAGTCGCCTTCCACTGTTGCCGTATATGAATGCGCCTTTTGCCTGAGTTTGTTCAGTTTTACTTCATTGATAGATTGCGACTGATAATTGTGCGTGGTAAGCGTGATATAGCCTTCCCCGTCAGCATGTGCAAATCCAGGGATATAGCGTTTGTTCAACTCTTCAAGCGCCTGTTTGTCAATTTTATTATCACGGACTTTATTTAACAAGCTGATAAAGTGCTCATCTTTCTGCCGGTAGATATGTTTTAGTTCAATGCTGATGAAACTTGTTTTCTGCAGTGCCCGGCTGCCAAAAAAGAACATGGTTTCATAATATGGCCTTAGCATTTCAAATTCGTCATTTTTAACCACTGGTGCAAGTTGCTGCATATCCCCGATCATTAATAACTGAACGCCGCCAAAAGGTTTTTGATGGTCCTTAAAACGGCGCAGCACTTCATCAATGGCATCCAGCAAATCCGCCCTTACCATGCTGATCTCATCAATTACAAGCAAATCGAGACCCCGCATGATATTTATTTTTTCACGACTGAACCGCTGGGTCTTGTCGAAAGCATTTGCATTGCTCGCATTACCTTTAGCGCCTTCCGGTGCTGTGTTGTCAGGAATATGCGGGCCAAAATGCATCTGAAAAAAGGAATGAATTGTCACACCGCCTGCATTGATAGCCGCCACGCCTGTTGGGGCCACTACAATCATGCGCTTGGGAGAAAGCGTTTTCAGATTGCGCAAAAAGGTGGTTTTTCCGGTACCTGCTTTTCCTGTGAGGAAAATATGGGCATTGGTCATTTGTACAAAATCGAAAGCCAGCTGCAATTCTGGATTTGGAATTTCCTGGTTCATCTTTCGTT
>JBBRRV010000187.1:0-5217 GCA_038246075.1 Bacteroidales bacterium | reverse complement strand
TGAAAACAGTGGAAGCATTTTCAATGGGACAGATCACTGAAGCCTCAGGAAATCTTACGGGAAATATCCTGGTTGAAGGAAATACTGATTCACCGGATATCACAGGTGCTTTAACCTTTAATGATGCCTTTATCAAACCTGCCTATCTCAATAACCTTTTACAATTTAAACATGAAACTGTTGAATTAAGAAAAGACGGCGTTTACTTTAATTCATTTACCATTTTGGACCCCGACCAGCACACAGCCATCATTAATGGCGCAGTTAAAATGGAAAATTTTAAAAATTTCATTTTTGCATTAAATGTAAATACGCAGGATTTTTTATTATTTAATACCTCTGCACAGGACAATAAACAATTCTATGGCCGGATGATCATTGACAGCAAGATCGATATAAAAGGCCCCATATCACTCCCTGTGGTGAATGCAAAAGTGAAAATGAAGAAAGGTTCAAACTTTACCTTTGCTGTTCCGGAGGAAGAACTCACGACTTACAAAGGAGAAGATATAGTGGAATTTAATGATTCCGCAAAACTCAATCAGATCCTCTATCGGGATCAGAAAAAGGCAGTGCAGAAATCCGAATTAAAAGGATTTGACATCTCTTCCATCGTTGAAGTAGACAAACAGGCAACACTCAGGTTACTCATGGATCCTACCTCAACAGACTCATTGGTAGTGAAGGGTGAGGCTGCATTAAATTTCACGATGGACAGAAGCGGAAAAATGAGCCTCACAGGTGCTTACAATTTAGATGCCGGCAGTTACCTTGTTACGCTGGAATCTGTCATTAAAAGAAAATTTGATATTAACGCAGGCAGCACGATTATCTGGAATGGTGATCCTATGAAGGCCGATATAGCTATCAATGCAACCTATACCGTTAGGGCATCACCAATCGACCTGGTCATTGATCAACTGGCTGGCTTAAGCGAAACCGACCGCAATACATACAAACAACGTTACCCATTCCTTGTTTTATTGAAATTGAGGGGAGAAATTCTGCATCCGGAAATCAGCTTTGAAATACAATTGCGCCCTGAGGATAAAGGTATCCTGGGCGGAGCAGTGAATGCAAAATTAAACCTGCTGAATGAAGATCCATCAGCATTGAACAAACAGGTATTTGCTTTATTGGTATTGGGAAGGTTTATACAGGAAAATCCTTTACAAACAGAATCGGCTGGTGGAGCCGAAACAGTCGTGCGCACCACAGTGGGGAAATTCTTATCAGCCCAATTGAATAAGCTGAGCTCAAAAATATTGCCTGGCGTTGAATTAAATTTTGATATCCAGTCATATGATGATTATACTTCAGGACAAGCTCAGGGAAGAACCCAGGTGGACATTGGTTTGAAGAAGCAACTTTTTAATGAGCGGTTATCGGTTCAGGTCGGAGGCTCGGTAGATGTAGAAGGCGCAAAGGCAAAACAAAATTCCGCAAGTGATATTACAGGTGATGTCACTGTAGAATATAAATTGTCGAAAGATGGCCAATACCGGCTTAAGGGCTTCAGGTATAATCAATATGAAGGCGCTATTGAAGGTCAGTTGGTTGAAACCGGTATAGGTATTTTATATCTGCACGATTTCAATAAATGGAAGGATTTCTTCAAGGCACAAAAAAAGAAAAGTGATTCATCGAAGTAAGAAAACAATTATGATACGATCAATCACAAACAAATACATCCTGTTTTTTATGTGCATGCTTCTGGCAGCATGTAGCGGAACCAGGCATTTGCCCAAGGGTGAAAAGCTTTATACAGGTGCAGATATAAAGTTAGCATCTACGGATCAAATAAAAAAGAAAAAAAAGCAATTCATCAAAACCACTGCCGAAGAAGCATTACGCCCGAAACCCAATAAGAAAATATTAGGGATGCGTCCTAAATTATGGATGTATATGGCAGCCGGTGATTCACCCAAAAGCAAATTCAAAAAACGACTTAAGAAAACCGGTGAAGCGCCAGTGCTGATGAGCAATGTTAAGCCGGGCGTAACCGGCTCACTCATCGATGCTAAATTATTTAACATCGGAATCTTTAAAAGTTATACTGATTATACTATTGATGAAAAAAAATATACTGCAAAAGTCATCTACACAAGTCATATCCACGAACCTTATAAAGTAACGGAACTCATCTATGCCATTTCTGACGATAGTTTAAGCAAGGTGATCCTTAAAAGGAAAGCGAAATCGCTTATCATCGCAGGAGAAGACTATAGCCTCGAAAAATTGACAAACGAAAGGATACGGATCGATGCATTGTTAAAGAATAATGGTTACTTCTATTTCAATCCCGACTATTTGCTCTTTAAAGCCGATACATCAGAAAAAAGTCATACCGTTACATTCAAACTCACGCTAAAGGATAGTGTTCCTCAAAATGCATTAACGGTTTACCGGATGCGCAATGTATATATAGACCAGGATTATTCCCTGGATGATGAAGTGGCTGGTGTTCATAAAGACACCATCATGTTTCAAAATAACATTTTTCTGGGTACGGAAGCAGAAATGAAGATAAGGCCAAAAGTAATTTTAAGATCGGTTTATCTCAAAAAATACGAAATCTATTCCAGGAGGAAACATGACATCACCCTAAACCGTTTGATGACCATGGGCAATTTCAAGTTTGTACGTATAAAATTTTCAGACAGCGATACCACAACCGCAGGGTATTTAGATGTTACCATCTTAATGACGCCAATGCCCAAACACACGTTCAGATCGGAAATAGACCTTGTTTCAAAATCCAATAATTATGCTGGTCCACGGTTGAATTTGAGCTTGCTGAACAGAAACACCTTTAACGGGGCGGAATTACTGAATCTTAACCTTTCCGGATCGTACGAGGCACAATTAGGCGGAACAAACAAAAATTTATATTCTTATTCCTTAAATCCGCAGGTTGAATTGTATTTCCCGCGATTTCTGGTTCCGTTTAAAGTGAAGACAAATAGTATTTTTGTGCCCAAAACACGTCTTTCACTTTCGTTTAACTACCTGAAAATGGTTAACTTTTTTGACATGCGCACATTCCAGTTCATTTACGGTTTTAAATGGAAAAACAATCGCAAGAATGAACATGAGTTAAATCCTATTAATGTGAGTTATACGACACTGGGGAACAAATCGCCTGAATTCATTGCGGTGCTGAATGCGAACCCTTTTCTGAAAAAAAGTTATGAAGAGCAATTTATAGCCGGGGGAAGCTATTCATACACCTATAACGAACAAGTATTGCCACATAAAAAAATTCAATACTTTTTGCATTTGTATACGGAAGCGGCCGGAAATTCATTTTCACTTGCAAAATCAATCGCGGGTAAAAAAGTATCATCCGGCAATCCTGCTAGCATTGCAGGTTCTGTCTATTCGCAATACGCTAAAATAAGCATAGATGGCCGCGGCTACTACAATTTTGAAAATAAAGATAAAATAGCA
Organism: Bacteroidales bacterium; assembly: GCA_038246075.1. Lineage (GTDB taxonomy): Bacteria > Bacteroidota > Bacteroidia > Bacteroidales > DASVHX01 > DASVHX01. The sequence goes on along the minus strand of JBBRRV010000187.1, from coordinate 1,767 downwards.
CTTAGGGTTTATGCAGGTGTAGCTAAGCCATACGGAAATTCTGCCCTTTTGCCCTACTCCAAACAATTCTTCAGTGGTGGGACCAGCAGTATCCGCGCTTTCCATATTAATTCCGTAGGCCCCGGAACGCATAATCAGAATGCCGATAGCCTGTTTTTACAATTAGGCGGTGATGTAAAATTAGAGCTGAATGCTGAGTATCGCTTTGCCATTTATCGTTTTTTAAAAGGTGCCCTGTTTACTGATGCCGGAAATGTGTGGTTGCTGAAATCAAATCCTGCTAATACGGGTAGTCCCTTTTCATTTTCACGGTTTGCCAAAGAACTTGCTGTTGGTGCAGGTGTAGGGTTAAGAGTTGATGTTTCCTTTTTTATTTTGCGGTTCGATCTTGCCGCACCCTTGCGGAAACCATGGCTGGAAGAGAATCACCGCTGGGTAATAAACGAAATAAAGCCTGGTGATCCCACCTGGAGAAGAGAAAATCTGATTCTGAATGTTGCCATTGGATACCCTTTTTAAAACCTTTAATATTTCAAATATATCATTTATGAGTAAGCAACCTAACATTACCAAACCGGCCTACAGTTCCCTGCCCCCCGACAGCGAGGGATTTGATGCGCTAGCCGAACTTGCACTTGATATGCGCTGGTCGTGGGACCATTCAGCCGATGAGATATGGAAGCAACTTGATCCGGTACTTTGGGATCTCACACATAATCCATGGGTAGTCCTGCAAACAATTTCGCGCGATAAGTTCCAGTCTGTCATGCATGACCCGGTGTTCCGGGATAAAATTAATAATCTGTTGAAATGGAGGAAGGAAGCCAATGCAGCGCCTGCATGGTTCCAGCAAACCTATCCGAATGCTGCATTGACAACTGTAGCTTATTTCAGCATGGAATTCATGCTGAGCGAAGCGCTCCCGATTTATTCGGGCGGGCTGGGCAATGTAGCCGGCGATCAGCTTAAAACGGCAAGCGACCTGGGTGTGCCTGTTGTCGGCATTGGGCTGTTATACCAACAGGGATATTTCCGCCAGCAGATCGATAGCAACGGGATGCAACAGGAGCTATATCCGTTTAACGATCCCGGTCAACTACCCATCACTGCTTTGCGACAACCTAACGGAGAATTGTTGCGTTTAGAGATTGTGCTGTCTGGTTACTCAGTGTGGCTGCGGGCCTGGCAGGCCCAGGTAGGCCGTATAAAACTTTACCTGCTGGATAGCAACGATGCGGCTAATTTGCCGCTGCACAGGGGAATTACCAGCGAGTTATATGGCGGCGGATCTGAGCTTCGGATAAAGCAGGAAATGGTGCTTGGTATCGGTGGGTGGCGGCTGCTGCAGGCACTTGGCATTCAGCCCCAGGTATGCCATCTCAATGAGGGCCATGCAGCATTTGCGATTCTGGAACGTGCCTATGGTTTTATGCAGCTTACAGGGCATCCCTTTGACGTGGCCATGGCTGCCACCAGAGCCGGCAATCTCTTTACTACGCATACAGCAGTGGCTGCCGGATTCGATCTTTTCGCCCCTTCGCTGGTTGAGCAATACCTGGGTGAATATGCTGAGCAGAAACTCGGTATTACACGTCAGCAATTGCTTGCAATGGGCAGAAAGGATCCGGGGAACGCATCGGAAAAATTTAATATGGCTTATCTGGCCATCCGGGGCAGCGGGGCTGTAAACGGGGTAAGCCGGTTGCATGGCCAGGTGAGCCGACACATTTTTGAACCACTCTTCCCAAAATGGCCTACCAGCGAAGT
>JBBRRV010000186.1:0-5233 GCA_038246075.1 Bacteroidales bacterium | reverse complement strand
GCTTCCTTTAGGATCTTTAGCACGTTTTTAATTTCAATCCTTTTGCCTTAATTACGTGGCTGGAGTGCGCTAGAGTGCGCTAGAGTGCCTGGAGTTGGATTTCAAATATCGCTTCCTTTAGGATCGTGAGCAGGTTTTTAATTTCAATCCTATTGCCTTAAAGAAGTGCCTGGAGTGTGCTAGAGTGCCTGGAGTGCCTGGAGTTGGATTTCTAATATTGCTTCCTTTATGAACATGAGCGCCTTTTAAATTTCAATCCTATTGCCTTAAAGAAGTGCCTGGAGTGCGCTAGAGTGCGCTAGAGTGCCTGGAGTGCCTGGAGTTGGATTTCAAATATCGCTTCCTTTAGGATCGTGAGCACGTTTTTAATTTCAATCCTATTGCCTTAAAGAAGTGCCTGGAGTGTGCTAGAGTGCGCTAGAGTGCCTGGAGTTGGATTTCAAATATCGCTTCCTTTAGGATCGTGAGCGCGTTTTTAATCTCAATCCTATTGCCTATTGCCTATTGCCTAATGCCTAATTTAACAACTATAATCAGCTCCTGAACATGATTTATTCATTCATGACTGTTTCCTGACTACTTTTACCGTCACCTGTTATGCCGTAACACGATTAATCTTTACCGATTACAAAATTATTTTTAAAATTGTTCCTGCATCAATGCTGCAAAAAATCGTTTTCTTTCTTTTTCTATTTACAATGGCAGTATCCTATGCGGCCCATGGGCAGATGCACACAGGAGAAAATACAGGAAAAAACGTATGGGAAAATTCAGGGGATTATGCAGGGGAAAATCCTGACACCTCTAAAGTTTACAGGAAAATTGAACATTTCTCAGATAAATCCAGGTTTACGAAATTTATCCACAAATTTATTTTCAAACCCCTTCCTCCAAAGGTTAAACCCCGGAAAGTAAAACAGCGTAAAACTCCGGTGCAGCTGGCGAGCACCCATTTTGACGGGAAAATTATCCGCAGGATAAATATTACAACGTTCGATCCATTCGGTTATTCTATCCATGATACGGCAGCACGACCTCACGGGTTTATTGCAAATACAGGTAACCACATTCACAAGAGCACGCTCCCCCTCACGATCCGCAACCTCCTGCTCATTCACAAAAACGCTCCATATGATTATCTGGCGGCAAAAGAGTCGGAGCGCCTCATCCGATCGCAAAACTATGTGCGCGAAGTTATTTTGCGCCCTGTTATTATACCTAAGGAGAGGGACTCTGTGGATGTTGATATCATGGTGCTCGATATCTGGAGTATGATTCCATCAGCGATAGTCAGCAGCTCCCGCATCAAGATCGGGTTAATCGAAAACAATTTTATCGGGACAGGGCATCAGTTTCAAAATAAGTTTGGCTGGAATCATGTAACAGGGCTTAGCACTTACGAAGGCAAGTATTTTATTCCAAATATCAAGAACACCTACGTCAACACTGCACTTGAATACAAAAAAGATGAGCAGAAAAATTATACCAGGAGCTGGACAGTGGAACGTCCTTTCTTTTCCTCGTTTGCTAAATGGGCCGGAGGAGCATACTTTGGCCAGCAATTGCATAAGGATTCCATTGCTTTTCCCGATTCAACGCATATTTTGCAAAATTTTAAGTTCGACACACAGGATATATGGGCCGGCAAAGCATGGAGAATTTTTAAAGGAAGTACAGAAGATGCACGGACCACAAATATGATTTTTACAGGAAGGTTCTTAAAAGTCCGTTATCTTGAAAAACCCGACCTGTTGTATGATACATTACACAAATACACAGATGAACGATTCTTCCTCTCTGGCATTGGCATTTCCAGGCGTAAATATGTCCACGACAAATATATCTTTAGCGTAGGTTATACTGAAGATGTTCCTGTGGGTCAGGTTATTGGTTTAACCGGAGGTTACCAGGTAAAGGACGATATCGCCCGATGGTATACCGGGATGAAAATATCGTGGGGAAATTATTACAGCTGGGGCTATTTTAGTCCGAACGTGGAACTCGGGGGGTTTCTCAAATCTTCCCGTTTTGAGGAAGTAACCCTCCGGGCAGAGCTCAACTACTTCACGCACTTATTCGAAATCGGAGATTGGAAATTCAGGCAATTTGTAAAGCCAATGCTCATATTGGGCGTCAATCGGCTGGCAAGTGACGAACTAACCGTAACCGGAGATCTGCCAGGTTTCAACACCACTACTATTGTCGGAACACACAGGTTGTTACTTACCCTTCAGACGCAGGCATATGCCCCGCTGAGCCTATGGGGATTCAAGTTTGGTCCTTATGGTAACTGTACACTCGGAATGATGGGTAATGAGGCTTCCGGCTTCAGATCAGGCAGGCTTTATTCGCAATTTGGCATCGGCGTGCTCATCAGGAATGAATACCTCATTTTCAGCACCTTTCAGATATCATTGGCATTCTACCCCCGTTTCCCGGGATTGGGTGATAAATTTTTTAGGGTGAATCCATATGATGCCGGCAGTTTCGGATTTCGGGATTTCGATCTCCAGAAACCCATGACCGTAATTTATCAATAGGAATTTCTCCGATATAGCCGAACATACCACCGAATTGGTGGGTCGGCTCTAAGAAAATCTAAGCACGGCTAATTCTTTTTTGGGAATATGACAGGGGAAAAATCATAACCTGGATTGTTCAGATTGTTGATTGTGTGTTTGAAAAGATCTATTTTCAAATCTTTGTTCATACTCACGACGCCCTGGCAATATTTGCTGATGTAGTTTTTGTGCTGTCCCACCCCTTCCATAAGCTGCACAAAAGATGAATCAACGAGCTTTTCCTGCTTCAACTCAATAATCACCAGCCTTTCCATATTTTTTTCATCCCCGTTACTGGCATAACGAATGTCTGTGTCGATAGTGAGACGTTCGTTGGCCAAGATATTCACCAATGTTATGCGGTTGAAGAACACCCTGAGCACAGGAACATATTCATGAAATGAACCATTAGTATGGCTAGTGATAAATTTATTCAACGGCCCGTTTAACGTTTCGAATATACGGTCAACCGGAACACGTTTTTTGATGGTTCTGTCAGTGTTGTTTTTAGATTTTATTTCGAAGTATGCAATATCTGAATTAACATATTTACGGAAGCGGATTTTAAAACGATTTTGCCTGCCACTTTGATGCATCCTGAAAAGACGATAATCGGGCGTATCGTAATACAAAGTTTCATAAGGATGTACCAGAATGCCATCAATGCTTAAAACCCTGTATTTGTCCTTTAAAGCCAAAAGATATCCTTCAAGTGAATCCTGGTTGATGACATATTTCGTATCAATGCGATCAAGAAGTTTCACATGATCCATCTCCTCCAGATTAATTGGAGCAAAATGCAAAAGACAAGGGGTTAAATCAATCATATTCATTCATTAATGAACCATCAGATATTTATCGCTTTATTGTAATTATGTAATCAACTATATTTTATGAAAATTATTGTCTGCACCAACAACCTATACAAATTCCATACCAATTCATGATCAAATCACTTGCACCAGGAATCTGTTTTTGGTCTGGGATGTTACCTTTCAGTGCCGGAAAGTTATACCGGATGGCAAGGATAAGGAAGTATCCAACGAATATAGTCAATTCTTTTCATATGAGCCTTATAAATCATCTTTTTTTGTCGCCGGTGTTTTTAGCTACCTTTGACGGCAACCTGAAAAAACTTTTGCCATGCTGATTATCAAGCGTCATCATACGAATCCCTATTTCAATTTAGCCACCGAAGAATATGTGCTGAAAAATTTTGCAGACGATAGTTTTATGCTCTGGCGCAACGAACCTTCGATTATCGTAGGAAAACATCAGAATACACTTGCAGAGATCAACCTTGATTATGTGAATGCACACCAGATTAAAGTTGTAAGAAGACTCTCCGGTGGTGGCGCAGTTTTTCACGACCTGGGAAACATCAATTTCACCTTTATTCGTAAAGGCGACCACCATACACTCGTCGATTTTCGTAGATTCACCGAACCAATCCTCGAAGTCATGCAAAAACTGGGCCTCGAGGCTCGTTTCGAAGGACGCAACGATCTTACCATTGAAGGACGCAAGTTCTCGGGAAATGCTGAGCATGTATATAAGGATCGTGTTCTCCACCATGGAACTTTATTGTTTTCAGCCCTGATGACTGATTTATCCGCCGCACTCAATGTAGATCCTTCCAAATTCAGCGACAAGGCGGTGAAATCTGTGCGCAGCCGGGTCACCAACATCAGTGAGCACCTGAAGGAACCCATGGATATAGAAGACTTCATGGAACTGGTTCGCAACCATGTAAAAGAGAAATATCCCGATGCCCTTACTGTTGAGCTTACCGAAACTGATCACAAGCGCATCGAACAGTTGGTAAAAGAAAAATACAGCACCTGGAACTGGAATTTCGGCTATTCACCAAAATACAATTTCAAAAAACAAATCAAAACCAACGGAGGGCATATAGAAATGAATCTCCAGGTGGAAAACGGTATGATTACCGAAGCGAAGATTTACGGCGATTACTTCAATAAACGCGATCCCAGCGAAATTGAAAATACACTGATTGGACTTCCACATGATGCAGCTGTAATCCGCCAAAAACTGCAAAACATCGAAACCGGGGAGTACTTTACCCACGTCACCTTTGATGAACTGATATCTATATGTTTCTGATTTAAGCCCATGGCATAATAAAATGCAATAATGCCTGAACATATCATGTTAATAGCTGTTTTTAATGCTATTTAAAATCCGATAAACATGATGCAGGCTCAACAACTTTTTGACCGGCTATGGGCAGGTTACACCACTCAGAATCCCGAAGCCCTCAGCATTTTCAATCTTTTCGTGAAGGAAGGTGAAACTGTTGTAAACGACCACATCGCTTTTCGAACCTTCAACAACAAGCTGATAAACATCGACAGCCTCTCAAAACCTTTTGTAGCGGCCGGTTACCGGTACAAAGACTCCTATAAATTTGAGGACAAACACCTTTTCGCCAGGCATTATGAACATCCTGACCTGCCTGATGCCCCGCGTGTTTTTATCAGTGAGCTCATTGCCGAAGATTTTAGCGATACTGTGCAGTCATGTATCAAATCGTTGACCAGTAAAATATCAAAGGCGCTGCTGGATTCAGACGAACTGCTTTTTTCGGGGAACACATGGGGAACACCTTCATATGACCTCTACCAGAAATTGCGTTCAGAATCAGAATATGC
>JBBRRV010000185.1:0-5378 GCA_038246075.1 Bacteroidales bacterium | reverse complement strand
TTTTCTACTTCGCCAGCACCAAAAATCCCCACTTGGTGAGCTTAATTTCGTCATTTCCCTTTAAGGCATAGGATACATCGGTAAATATTTCGTGATACGTTCCCTTATGATGCTGAGCACTGAGCAGAACCGTTATTGGTTTATCACTGAAGTTGATGATGGAGATCACTTTATGGCCATTCTTCCCGCGTGAAAAAGAAATGACCTGAGCTGGTTTGTCATTGAATATTCTCACCATTTCGCCTCCCCATGCACCATTCCAGAGCGCCTGGTTCCCGTGCTTGAGGGCAAAAAGCTTTTTATACATAGTATAGAAAGGGTGCTGCACCCATATAATAGAATCTTTATCGAAAAACTGAAGCGAACGGTCTAAACCGGCTTCCTGGCCGCTATATACCAAAGGCATCCCGTTAACCGTGCAGGTCATTACCATGCAGGCCTTTAACCCGTCGCCAAAATTGGAAAACTGGTTTCCTTCCCAGGCATTCTTATCATGGTTATCTGTAAAAGTCATGCGATAGGCATCATAAGGAAAAGTGTTTACATCATGTGCCATATATTCCACCAGGCCGCCAATATTCTTTTTTCCGGTGGTTACATCTTTCATCTTATCCCAAAGGCTCCAGGAATAAGTCATATCAAAAGCCTTTTTATGCAGATCCCGCGATTCCCATTCGGCCAGCATGAATACCGGCTTAATGGCATCCAGTTCCCTGCGTGCATTATCCCAGAAATCGACAGGAATGAATCCCGCTACATCGCAGCGATAGCCATCAATGTCAGTTTCCTTTATCCAGAATTTCAAAGCCTCCGTCATATATTTCCTGAAGCCGGGATTGTTGTAATCAAATTCAATGATATCTTCCCAGTCATACCAGGGCGTAGGCTGAAATTTACCTTCTGCTGTCTTAGAATACCAGTCGGGATGTTCCACGGTAAGCTTGTTATCCCAGGATGAATGATTGGCGACCCAGTCGATAATGACATGCATGCCCATGCCATGGATTTTCTTTACCAGCTCCTTAAGATCTGCCATATCTCCAAATTCGGGATTAACGGCATAGTAATCTTTTACCGAATATTCGCTGCCCAGTGTTCCTTTCCGGTTCTTCATGCCTATAGGATGAATGGGCATCAGCCAGATGATATCAACACCCATTTCTTTTAACCGGGGAAGATGCGCTTCAAAGGCTTTGAATGTGCCTTCGGGCGTATACTGGCGGATATTTACCTCGTATATGGTGGCATTCTTGCTCCATTCGGGGTGTTTCAATTCCACATATTTTTTTGGTGCATACAGACTATCGGCTGCCATCTGATTTTCCATGTTTACATTTTTTGGGCCACTGTTGCAGTTTGTGAGAAGTGCCATTAACAGGATGATACCGGTTGGGGTCAAATAATTACGCATCCGCTATTATTTAAGAATTTATAAGGAATTATTGAGCTCGCGCTGAAAACAAAAAAACAGAATAGCCTGTGCGAAGATCCAAAGCATCTCATAGGTCTTGGTAAAAGCGAAAATCGAAAATCGAAATTGCGTAATTACCCAATTACCTGATTTCCAATTTTCCTTTTTTTGAAGACACAACTTTTATAGCTATTACTGTGCGATATAGTCGTATTTATTACCGCAATCCCATCGCATTGATAATTTCCTCCACGCTGGTTTCCAGCAGGGCTTCTGATGCCTTATAGGCTGCAGCGTTGTCGAGTTTACCTTTTACGCCAAAATAGAATTTAATCTTTGGTTCGGTACCTGAGGGTCTCACCGTAATTTTGCTGCCGCCTGCCAGGAAAAATTGCAGTACGTCGGATTTTGGAAGCCCGATCGGGGTTTGTTTTTTGCTCAGCATATCGGTAGTGCTCCGCTGCAGGTAATCGCGGATTTCAACCACCTGTAAGCCGTTGATTTCGGTGGGAGGCTGCTGGCGATATTTCTTCATCATCTGCTGGATTTCTTGTGCACCTGATTTGCCCTTCCTGGTAATGGAAATGAGTTTTTCGAGATACAACCCATAGCGGGTATAAATTTCCACGAGTAATTCGTAAAGGGTTTTGCCTTGTTCCGCAGCCCAGGCAGCAGTTTCGGAAAACATGCAACAGGAGATAACGGCGTCCTTGTCGCGAACGAAATCGCCTACGAGATAGCCATAGCTTTCTTCACCACCACCGATGAATTGCTTATTGCCTTCCATCTTCCTGATGATTTCAGCAATGAATTTAAAACCCGTCAGCACATCGAAAGTTTCCACCCCAAAATCGGTACCCATGTCCTTCAGCAATTCAGAGGTGACAATGGTTTTAACGATAAATTCTTTCCCGGTGATTTTACCCTTGGCTTTCCATTGGCTGAGCAGGTAATAAATAAGCAACGATGCAGCCTGGTTTCCGTTCAGCAGGATATATTCGCCCTTATCATCCTTTACGCCAAGGCCCACACGGTCAGCATCAGGATCGGTGGCCAGGAGCAAGTCGGCGCCAATTTCTTTGGCTTTTGCCAGGGCAAGTGCCATGGCAGCTTTTTCTTCGGGATTTGGAGAAACAACGGTAGGAAAATTACCGTCCGGCGTGGCCTGTTCTTCCACCACATGCACATTTTCGAAACCAAATGCCTTCAGACAACGGGGTACCAGCACAATGCCGGAACCGTGTATAGGCGTATAGACTATTTTAAGCTGTTTATGTTTGCGGATGATATCCGGTGCGAGTGATAATGAAAGCAGCCGTGCGACGTATTTGGCATCAATCCCCTCGCCGATGCCGGTGATCTTCCCGCTGTTGCCTTCAAATTTAACATCAGCAATACCGATTTTCTGCACTTCTGCGATCACATTCGTATCATGCGGTGCAACCAATTGTCCGCCATCATTGCCGTAAACTTTGTACCCGTTATATTCCTTTGGATTGTGCGATGCGGTGATCACAATGCCGCTATGGCATTTGAGTTCACGCACAGCAAAAGACAACTCAGGCGTAGGCCGCAGCCCTTCGAACAGAAAGACCTCGCAACCATTGGCAGCAAGCACATCGGCACTGATTTTGGCGAAATACTGACTGTTGTTGCGCGAATCGTGCGCAATGGCCACGCGTATCGGTAACTGCTGGCTGTATGATTTTTTGAGGTAGTTGGCCAGTCCCTGTGTGGCCATCCCTACGGTATATTTGTTCATCCGGTTTGTGCCAACGCCCATGATGCCGCGTAACCCGCCTGTTCCAAATTCCAGGTCGCGGTAGAACGACTCGATAAGTTCGTTGGGATCATTTTGGATAAGGTTGCTTACTTGATGGCGCGTGTCTTCATCGAAGGCTTCATTGAGCCATTTTTCTGCGCGTTCGAGGATCATCGGATCGATGCTGTTTGCTGTCATTTCTTGCGTTGTTTAGTGCGGTATATCGCCTGAATTCATTGCGGCATTTATAAAATTAACCTGTTTCAAATGTAAAAAAAATGTGTTGCGATCAGGCATATGATCAGAAGATTAAAATATGCACGCAATCATAATGATGAGACAAATGCCCGGCCTGATGAAATTCTAAATGACCGGGCACCGGGTTAAAACTGGAGAATGACTTCCCTCGGCTTTGCGCTCAGGCAGGAAAATGGCTCAGCTCATCTGCAGGTTTGAAGGAGTGGCTTTTACCATCGCATGATTAGCCCTTGCTGTCCTGCAATAGTTTTTAGTTTTTTAACATAAAGATCCCGGCGCCTATGGCGAATACAATAACAACCAAATAGATCACAAGGCCAGCGATCGTCATGATACCGATAAATTTGAAAAAACGCTTAAGGTTGCGGAAAGCAAAAGTGAGCCGGTCGGTCGCTCCTGTTTTCAGGGCGCGGGTTGCGGCATTGGAAAAATTATTCAGGGAAATGATGGGTAATACAAAGATGACCGCAATGGCAAGATAGATAATCCCAATGAGGTTGGAATTGAAATAATTCAGCAGGCCGGTATGCTCCAGTTCATTGCGGTAGGCACCAAAAAATAGCGTTAAGACGATGCCTGCCAGTACCAGGAATCCTGTCATGAGAAAGCCCAGGATAGCCAGGAATTTCGTCCATCTTGCCGTTATGCCCAGCAAAGCTATTGCATCGGGTGTGATCTGCAACTGTATGGCAGGCTGAATGGTTTCAGATGTTTCATCTTGATTGTTTTCCATGCTTTTTAGATTAGAAATTAAGGGTATGTGAAATAAATAAAAATATAAATCAGGCAATAGGCATTAGGCAATAGGCACCAGACATGGAACCTGAATTATCAAAAACGAAGTAAATAGTTTTAATTAGAAACCTGCAAATATAATCCGCAATCCGCAATCCGCAATCCGCATTCTGCAATTATCCATGAATCTTCATGCTCTCTGTGGTTTCCTTTGAAATGAACGCGGCGAATATCAGCAAGTATCATGCTGATCGCTAAAACAGGCTATATTTACCAGCCTGAATATGAACAGCAGTGGAGAGGCAACAATTCAAAGAAAAGCTATTATTGACCGGTATTTTTTCTGGAAAAGACTCCTAATATAATTACACTCATGCAGGTTAATAAGCAATATTTTGGAACAATGGCCGACGGGCGGGATGTGGAGCTCTATACGCTTGCCAACGACAAAGGAATGACCGTGCAGGTCATGAACTACGGGGGTATTGTTAAATCGCTCGTTGTGCCTGACAGGTATGGAAAGGGTGGAGATATTGTATTGGGTTTTGATCGCCTGGACGATTATCTTCATCAGCAATTTTATATGGGTGCAATTATCGGACGGGTGTGCAATCGGATCGGAGGAGCGGAATTTGTGCTCGAAGGCTTAACCTTTCCGGTTACTGCCAATGCAGGTATATTCCAGCTGCACGGCGGGTTCACGGGTTTCGACAGGAAATTATGGGAAGCTGTCACTTCCGCCGAACCAGATTCCGCAAGTGTTTCATTGCATTATGTTAGTAAGGACGGCGAGGAGGGGTATCCGGGGAATCTTGATGTAACAGCCATATACACGCTCAGGAATGATAATTCGCTTCAACTGCGTTTTGAAGCTACTTCCGATAAACCTACCCCCGTAAACCTCACCAATCACAGTTATTTTAACCTTGCAGGCGAAGGCTCCGGCAGCATATACGAGCATGAACTTACACTTAATGCCGATTTTATAACCAGTGTAAATGCGGATAATATTCCGACCGGCGAAATGGTTGCGGTAAAAGGAACTGATTTCGACTTTACGCAAACGCATCGCCTGGGCGAACGTATACATCATTTACAAAACGGGTACGACAATAACTATGTGCTGCGGATGACGTCCGGCATCCCTGGTCTGATGGCCAGCATGTATGAACCTTTATCAGGACGTCAGATGCAAGTTTATACTTCAGAACC
>JBBRRV010000184.1:0-5433 GCA_038246075.1 Bacteroidales bacterium | reverse complement strand
TTATTTGGTTTAATCTGCCTGTATGATTGGCTGTCACCTTATGCCTGTCATCACGGTTTCGCATGTTTTCCAAAGTCGTTCGGAAGTATTTTGCCACGAAAATTCCGTGCGGCGTAACCTCCCTTTGCCAATCAGCTGATTACACAGGTTTTCATCTCGGGTCAATTGCTGCATGGCCGAAGCAATTGAAAGGTGATCGGATGGGTCAACGAGCAAGGCTGCATCTGCTGCAACTTCCGGCATAGAAGTAAGGTTGGAGGTTATAACCGGAACATCGCATTGAAAAGCTTCCAGGATAGGTATGCCAAATCCTTCAAAATAAGATACATAGGTTAATGCAAATGCCGATGCCATTGCATTGCGCAGGTCGGATGAAGATAACCTGCCGGTAAATACAACGTCATCCCTGTAACGCATCGATTCATATGCATGGCGCATATTTGCGGTCCACCAGTATTTGGCACCAGCAACCATGAGTTTCATTCCCTTGTTGTCACTCTCCTTGAAATGATCAAAGGCCTTTAAAAGATTTTCCAGGTTCTTACGTGGCTGTAATGCGCCAACAGAAAAGAAATAGTCGCAGCCACCGGTAAATTGAGCTTTTATAACTGATTTTTCAGCGGCGGAACATGGTATGAATTGTTCTCCGGCACCATTGTATACGACATCAATTTTTTCGGCAGGGATCCCATATAGCTTACCTATATCATTTTTGGAAAACTCAGACACGGTGGCGATGCGTGTTGCATGGTCAGCAAATTTCGGAAAATAATGACGGAGATATTTTCCTGAGATCCAGGGCAGGTCCTTTGGATTGTGTTCGAAGTTGAGATCATGCATGACCAGCACAGATGGTACATCCGATGAAAGCGAAAGGTACCCGTCTGTTGAAAGAAACATATCAGCGCGTGCATGATGCAATGCCCGGGGAAGCATGTGTTCGAACCAGATATAGTAAAGCAAAGGGTGTCGCGCAGGAGGTGGCACAACAACAGGTGTGATGTTGGAGGAAAAGATAAAACTGCTATCGAAAGGCCTGTCGAAGATGAATATAAATTCATGTTCGGGATGCTGCTGCGTGATCCGGCTTAATGTTTCGGCCGTAAACCAGCCAATGCCTTCTAGTTTTCCGGACAACAGCAGGCGGGTGTTAACTGCAATCTTCAAAGCGATGGAATTTATACAAAAGTAAACGCTTTATTGCATATTGCACAATCAAAGGAACTCCGGATGTTGAATTCGAAACAAATCTGTATTTGACGAAAATTTGTGATAGCGAATCAGGCAGGAACCTTCGGGAAAGAAGAAGCGTATTTCGTAATTTACTGGTTATTCGTAAGGTGGGAGATTTTAGTCAGGGATTAAAAGGCTGAATCGTATCAAAGTCCTTTCTGAAAATGGTTTATCTTTGAGTGGTGTAAAAAATATTTGAAAAGATCAGGAATTTTTCAGCAAATGAAGTCTGGGATTTCTAAACAAGGAGAACCAGTATTGACTGCTAATTTGAACACAGGACACAAAATAATTTTATCATTTCAAAATCTTCTGCTTTTGAGCAATCCGGCATATGCATCGTAAATTCCTGACCAATCTTGGTTTGATGCTTTTCATGAATTTCCTGGTAAAACCATTCTGGATACTGGGTATTGACCGGACGGTGCAAAACGCTGTGGGAGCAGTGGATTATGGCTTCTTCTACGCCGTATTTAATTTCTCTTTCCTTTTTAATATTCTGCTGGATTTTGGCATCACCAATTTTAACAACAGGAACATTTCGCAAAACAATCACTTGCTGAACAAGCATTTTTCGCGCATCGTGGTGCTTAAATTCCTGCTGGCAGTGGTATACATGATTGTAACACTTGGAGCAGGACTCATATGGGGATACGATTCCCGCCAGATGTTCCTGCTCGTCATATTGGGTTTTAATCAATTCCTGATCTCTTTCATTCTATACCTGCGGTCGAATATCTCCGGGTTGCTTCATTTTAAGACCGACAGCCTGATGTCGGTACTCGACAGGCTGCTCATGATCCTTATTTGCGGTGTTTTGCTTTGGGGACATGTCACATCCACACCTTTTCGGATTGAATGGTTTGTTTACAGTCAGACTGCCGCCTATATCATCACTGCACTTGTTGCACTCCTGGTGGTGGGGAAGAAGGCCTCATTCAGGAGGTTGAAATGGAACAGGCCTTTTTTTTATATGATCATCAGGAAAAGTTTTCCATTTGCCATTCTTGGTTTACTCATGACATTCTATAACAGAATAGATTCGGTTATGATCGAACGGTTAATTCCCGGTGAACTGGGTCACAGTCAGACAGGAATTTATGCCATGGCTTACCGGTTGCTGGATGCATCCAATATGATTGCCTATCTCTTCGCCGTATTGTTGCTGCCGATTTTTGCACGTATGATAAAACTAAGAGAATCAGTTCAGGGAATATTGAAACTATCCTTCACATTGCTCTTTACGCTGTCAGTGTCGATAGCAACAGTTTCTTTTTTCTACAGTTACCCCATAATGGGTTTGTTATACAAACAACATGTGGCCGAATCGGCACTTGTATTTCGTTTGCTGATGATCGATTTCGTGGCCATTTCAACCACATATGTTTTTGGCACATTGCTCACTGCCAATGGTAACCTGAGAGCTTTAAACTGGCTGGCGGCTGCCGGAATGGTCATCAATATTGTGCTGAATGTATTTTTTATTCCGCGCTATATGGCGCTTGGGGCGGCAGTAGCAAGCCTGATCACACAATTTTTCATCGCTGTATTGCAGGTTGTCATCGTCATGCGCAACTTTAGTTTCCGCGTCAGTTTCAGGTATATCATCAAATTGGTGAGTTTTGCATCAGGTTTGATCATCCTAAGTTTTCTGAGCCGACTGCTGCCGGTTGACTGGAAAGTTGCCTTGGGTGTTTTACTGCTGGTCTCAGCCCTGCTGGCTTTCTCCCTGCGCCTGTTAAACTTACGGTCACTCTTCAGCCAGATAGAGACAAAGCCTCCGAGAACCTGATTTTAGCTGTTAATGCACACTGCACATTGATATCCGATATATTTTTCTAATTTTGATTGCGATAAACTGTTTTTTTTAAATGATGCCTGAAAGACTTTCCATGCCAGGGAGATTTGATTCGAATAAACTTTCACAGATTCTGATTACAAGGCGAAAGCCATTATTACGCATTGCAGTGGCAAGCATTGTGTTGTCCTTCATCTTTTCGTCATCCTATTTCATTACACCCAAATATCGCTCTACGGTCATCATGTTTCCGACATCAGGCAACTCGGTATCCAAGGCGTTACTTGGCGACCATACCAGTGCCAGGCAGGATATTCTTGAGTTTGGTGCGGACGAACAATCCGAACAGATGCTGCAGATCCTCAATTCGGGCAGAATCCGGAACCGGGTCATCAAGAAATTCGATTTGCTGAAGCACTACGCCATCGATCCGGAATCGAAATATAAAAATACCCTACTGCAAAAGGAATACGAAGGAAACATTTCATTCAGGCGAACGGAATTTATGGCGGTTAAGATTTCGGTGCTCGACAAAGAACCTGCGATGGCAGCCGATATTGCCAATTCCATTGCCGACCTGCTTGATACCGTAAAAAATGAAATGCAGCACGAACGCGCGATGCAAGGCTTTCATATCGTTGAAGCCGAATATAATCAGATGAAAAATGATGTAAGGATTAAGGAGGATTCTTTGTCGGAACTGCGAAAGTTGGGCGTAAACGATTATGAAACGCAGGCAGAGATGATGAATCAGCAATTAGCCATCGAAATTGCTAAAAACAATACCCGTGGAATCAAAGCACTGGAGGAGAAACTTAGCATCCTTTCAAAATACGGCGGGCCCTATGTCTCGCTGACTGATGGATTGGAATTTGAAAGGGAACAACTAAGCCTGATCAAAGCCAGATATGATGAGGCCAGGATTGATGCCTATGAATCGCTTCCCCAGAAATTTGTTGTAGAAAGTGCTTTTAAGGCTGAAAGAATAACTTATCCAGTTCGCTGGCTGATAATGCTTTCAACAACGATTTCAGCATTATTACTTGCAGTGGTATTGATCATCATCTTAGAAAAATACCCGGCAGCAGTGCCATCAAGGAAAAAACTCAGTCAACTTTAAAAAGAACAGGTATCATCGACAGCCTAAACCTTCATAATCGACCTATCAATATGGAAAGTTATTTCAATAATGTAAATCTTCTGAAAATATTTGCCAAATGGAAATGGCACTTCATTATTATTGGCGTTATCGCTGCATTACTTGCGTTCGTTTTCTCGTCACCCTTGTTTATCAAACCAAAATTCAAGGCGACTGCCGTATTATATCCTTCGAATATTGCACCATATTCTGATGAAAGCCAGACCGAGCAGATGCTTCAATGGCTGAGCGCTCAGGATATAAAAGATAGTGTCATCCGCAAGTTTGATCTGGCCAAACATTATGGCATAGATTCAACCAACAGGTATTTTTCTTCAGAAATGCTTGGCCTCTGGGATAAGAATGTGAAGATATCAAAAACGCAATACGAGTCGATTGAGATTGTAGTATCAGATACAGATCCTGCTATGGCACGCGATATGGCAAACAGCATCATGGACTTCTGCAATAAAAAAATCAAGTCGATACACCGCAGTAAATATGGAGAAGTAGTTGATGCACTCAAACGACTCCTCGACAATAAGAAGGCGGAAATGGATTCGACACAAATAAAACTGAGTGCACTCGGCAGTAATTACGACCTGGTGGATTATGACTCCCAGGCGCTTGAAATTACCAGGGGTTATCTGCGCACTGTTGAGGGAGGATCGAATATCAATACAAAAGATGTCCTCAGACTTAAGAAGAATCTGGAAGAAAAGGGTGGCGAACTTATATTGCTCAAGGAAAGGACCGAACTTCTGGCAAAAGAATACAGCGACATCATGGTCTTATATGATAAAGCGCGGTTTGATTTTGAAAAGGTTTTCACCTATATCAACGTCATCAACAAACCCCGGCTGGCGGATAAGAAATCATACCCAACCCGGTGGCTGATCATGCTATATGTGGTTGCAGTTTCATTTATCTTCAGCCTTTTGGTTATATCGATCATTGATAACAAGCAGCGCCCGGAGCCGGGTAGAACAACCGATATTTAATCATAACACCTGCTCATTCAAACCAACATTCTCTTGCCCGAAAAGTATAAAATTCCGCTGGTATACCTGATCACATTCCTGTTTGTGGTGTTGAGCATATACCTGGTAACCCGGGAATTTTGCTGGATAGCATTACTCCCTGCAGGAATCATCATTGCACTGCTTTATATGTATGCAATGGATATGATCCTGTGGTTAATCGTATTTGCGACACCCCTGGCCATCAATATCCGCGATTTAGATATAGGCGTGGGGATTTCACT
>JBBRRV010000183.1:0-5499 GCA_038246075.1 Bacteroidales bacterium | reverse complement strand
GAACTGAACGAACACTACCACTCCACCCATGGTGCGCTGCAGGAGTCGCGACACGTCTTCATCGAAGCTGGTCTGCACCAGGCCTGCCTCATTCCCGGTGAAATAAATATTCTCGAAATAGGCTTTGGCACTGGACTTAACGTGCTGCTTACGCTGGCCGATCAAGCCATTGAGGGGCATACCATCAATTATACCGCACTCGAGCCTTACCCGCTGCAGGCAGAACTGGCTGCGGAGCTTAATTACACTGCTTTCGCCGGCCTTGAGCCTTTCCAGGAGGACTTTCTGGAAATGCACCGCCAGCCTTTTGGCATCCGCCGCCAGATCAGGGAGTCATTTTACTTTACCAAGGAAAACGTGAAGGCAGAGGAGTCAGCGCTTTCGGCTTCAACTTACCATTTGGTCTACTTTGATGCTTTTTCTCCCAATATCCAACCTGAACTCTGGTCGGAAGACTTGTTTCAGGCCATGTTTGCATGCCTGAAGCCGGGTGGCATCCTGGTAACCTATTGCGCCAAAGGAATTGTAAAACGTACATTAAAGGGTGTTGGATTCCGTGTGGAAAGTCTGCCGGGACCTCCCGGTAAATTCCAGATGACAAGAGCGTTAAAAGAATAGAAATCAGGCAATAGGAGAAAGGTTAAAGTGTAACTAAAAGTTAAAAGTTAAAAGTTAAATGGCAAAAGGCATTAGGTAAAGAGGCATAATATCCGATATTAAAAAACGTGCGCATTATTATAAAAGTAGCAATATTAGAAAATCAACTCCAGGCACTCTAGGCACTCCCAACTCTAGGCACTCCATATAGACACTCCAGGCAATTTATTCAGGTAACAAACAAATGACCTTAACGATAACGTTCATCCTTAACCAGCGGCAGCTTTGCCATTTTTTCCACTTCGATGCTCGGGAAGCCGAATTCCTCTACTATTTTACCCAGGATCAGGTAGACGCCCTGCCCTTTGAAGGGATATTGTTTCAGGGCAGGAGGGAAGTGGACGGTATCGAAAAATTCACCTTTATCATCGAAAAAGGTACCGAAATTCATGATCTCGTTCCTGATGGTGCGCACATATTTGATGGTGACCAGCAATCCGACCATGCGTACCTTTTTTCCGACGTTTCCTGCCAGGTCACGGGCCTTAATCTCTCCACGGAAATCAGTCTGCAGCAATTCAAAATAACTCATCGTTACCGGGAAACCCAGCAGTTCGATCTCATCGAAAGCATCTTCCGTCGCATTATGCACCAGCGCAGGCAGCTCGAAGCGACGTGCAGGCGTGGTGAATAATGCTGTGTTGGTATTGACGGGTTCACCTTTATGCAGCAGCATATGTATTTCCCAGAGCAGCTGTTGCTTGCTCCTTCCTGTGAAACGGAAAGCATCGAGGCGGATGAGCAGGATGGCCTGTTCCATGCCAACGGGTACCCGGTTCACAAAATCGGCGAGATCGGCATAAGGACCTTCATGTTCACGTCCGGCAACGATGGCCTGGGCTGTGTTGCTGTCGAGGTTGGCGATATGCACAAATCCAAGCCAGATGATACTTCCGGTAATGCGCGTGGTATAGCGGCTGTGGTTGACGCAGGGTTGTTCGATTGCTGCCCCGCAGCGCCTGGCTTCATTCACATATACCCACGTATGGTAGAATCCCCCGAAGTTATTGATGACGGCTACCATAAACTCCATCGGGTAATGCGATTTGAGGTAAAGGCTCTGGTAGCTTTCCACGGCATAGGATGCAGAATGTGCCTTTGAGAAGGAATACCCGGCAAACGATTCGATCTGCCGCCATACCTCTTTGGTGGTCTCTTCGGGGTATCCCTTTTCACGGCAGTTGTCGAAGAACCTGTCGATGATCTTCTGAAATTCCACGCGTGAACGGAATTTTCCGCTCATGGCACGTCGCAGTACGTCGGCATCTGCCAGGTCGAGGCCTGCAAAATGGTGGCAGATTTTTAGCACATCTTCCTGGTAAACCATTACGCCGTAAGTTTCGCTGAGTTGTTCTTCCATTACCGGATGGAGGTATTTGAATTTTCCGGGATTATGGAAACGCCAGATGTATTCCTTCATCATCCCTGAGCGGGCGACTCCAGGGCGGATAATGCTGCTGGCGGCAACCAGGGTGAGATAATTATCGCAATGCAGTTTCTTGAGCAAACCGCGCATGGCAGGGCTTTCGATGTAAAAACAACCAATGGTTTCCCCGGTCTGCAACTGGTGGCGTACTTTTGCATCTTTCTTGAAATCCTGCACACGGTGCACATCAATTGAAATGCCCCGGTTTTCATGGATGATTTCGGCACATTCCTTGATATGCCCCAGTCCGCGCTGGCTCAGGATATCGAGCTTTTCGTATCCCAGGTCCTCCGCTACATACATGTCCCATTGCGTGGTGGGGAAAGCCTTGGGCGGCATGTCCAGTGCCGTATAACAGGTTATTGGTTCCTCACTCACCAGTACACCTCCGGAATGAATGCTGCGGATATTCGGAAAATCGGTCATACGGATGCCGATGTTCATGATCTGCCTGGCCAGTTCGTTCTGGTTCAGCCGGTTGTTGGGCTCTTCGACCAGGACATCGATTTCTTCCTTTGGCAGGCCATATACTTTGCCCAGTTCGCGCAGAATGGATTTTCCCTTAAAGGTGCTGGTGGCACCCAGTAATGCAGTTCGTTCACGGCCGTAACGCTTGAAGATATAATCGAATACTTCATCGCGGTCCTTCCAGGAATAATCAATGTCAAAATCAGGCGGGCTTGTGCGTTTGGGATTCAGGAAGCGTTCAAAATACAGGTTGAGCTCGATGGGGTCCACATCCGTGATGCGCAGGCAATATGCCACGATGCTGTTGGCGCCGCTGCCCCTTCCCACATGGTAAAACCCGCGACTCATGGTATACTGGATGAGGTCCCAGGTGATCAGGAAATAGGAGGAGAACCCCAGTTTGTCAATAATTTCCAGTTCGTGCCTTATGCGGCGCAGGGCTTCCTTGTCTTTCTTCCCGTAACGATAGGCGAGGCCATCCATCGCCAGTTTTTCGAGCAGGAGCTTATCATCATAAGCACTTGCTGAGTATAGCTTCTTGTTTTTTACGGTCGTAAAGTCGAATGCGATAGAACATCCGGCGAGCAGCTGTTGTGTATTGCGGATAATTTTCGGAAATTGTTCATATTGCCTCAGCAGTAGGGCAGGCGGGACCAGCATTTCATCCGGCGGCGCCACCTGTCCGGGAACCAGCTTACTCAGCAAGGTATTGTTGTCGATGGCCCTCAGGTGGCGGTGCAGTTCATACCCTGCTTCATCCAGGAAGGTCAGCGGGCAGAGCGCAAGCAGTTTTTCCTGGTGAAAACGGTAATCGGAAGAAACCAGCTTGTTGAGTTCCGGTACGCGGATGCCGGTGAATTCATTTTCGCATAGTTCCCTCGGGCTGTATTTCCCGAAAGGATAAATCACATAAGCATTGCTAAAGGCCGGTGCGCGGTCGGGCAGGGGAGTGCCTCCGATATTGTGGCGGCTCAGGAATTCGTTTAGTTCTTTAAAACCATGGTTATTCCTGGCAATACCGATGTAAAGCAAATCATTTCCGTCGCGGAATTCGATGCCGGCGATGGGTTTGATGTCCTTTTTGCTGCATTCCTTCACGAAATCGATCATCCCCATGGAATTGTTGATGTCGGTCAGTGCCAACGTCCCGATGCCCAAACCACCGGCTGCTTCCAGCAGTTTATCCAGCGGAAGCGTTCCGTAGCGGAGGCTGTAATATGAATGACAGTTAATGTACATGGAATGATTAAAAAGTAATCAACATATTGGTTACAATATAATCATTTAGAGTGAAGTTTTGTCAATACAAAAAACCAAACATCCAAATAGGGATAATATTCCTGTCAGGATATTCGATGTTGTCGGCAGCTATATAAGCATTTTCAATACCTGCAATTTGTTTATTTGTTTTGTTTTTGCCGCCGATCTCAAACAAATATTTTTTGTCAATTAAGAAATCGCCTTTGTCGGAATAATTGACCTGATGGTTTTCGTTGAGCTGGTTGTAAAAAAAAGTTTCCCTTATTGTTCCCGTATTGGCAATGTTCGTAGCTAAAGCAAAAGCCAGGTTAGGGTTGTTCAGAAATATTTTTTCAGGTTTGTTCATTTTGCTTATCCCAAACTTATCAGTTCCCAGCAACAATAATAGATCTGCTCTTTCTAGCCAATGGAGGTATTTAAGCAGTGTATCGCGGTTAATACCAATTTGGCGGCTAAGTTTCATGATATTTGGCTTGAATGGAACGATCTCGGCAAGTACCATTAATAGTTTACGAAGGTTATATACGGAGTTGTAGTCTATGTTTTCGAGAGAAGGCAGGTCATTTTCAATAATTTGGATTATTGTATGCTCAATACGTTGATAATAATGTTGTTCGTCTTCAACGAAAAACGGATAATATCCTTTGGCAATATATTCTTCAAAATATTTAACCGGTTTTATCTGATTGACGATTCGCCTGCTTATATCTAATGGGTTTGTAATAATTTCCTCTAAAGTATATTTGCTGAATACTAATTGATGTTTAAGTTCAAGGAATTCCCTGAATGATAAACCATTCATTCTGTAAATAATGATGCGACGGCTAAGATCAGCCTGGCCTTTCATAATTTCCAATGAGGAAGAACCAGTAAAAATAATGGAAAGTTGTGGCAGGTTATCATATATATTTTTAATCTCTGTTGACCAGTTTGGATACTTATGGACCTCATCAAGAAAAAGGAATTTTCCTCCTCTTTTTGCGAAATCTTCAGCCATTTCTGTGAGTCCTGTTTTATTAAAATACAGATTGTCGAGGCTTACATATAGCGTTTTGTCGAGTTCATTACTTAAATACTCCTTGATATACTGAAGCAACAGGGTTGTTTTACCTACACCCCGGGCACCGGCAATGGCGATAAGCCGGTTGTTCCAATTTATGCTGTCCCATAAATAGCGCTTAAATCTCATATCCACGTTTTCCAGTCGTGATAAAAATTGCTGAACTAATTTTTCCATTTATTGTTGATTTCAATCTACAAAATTAAGATAAAAATGCCTAATACGATAGGCAATATACACTAATAAAGGTATGAATAGTTATGAAAAATTATTTTAAGGTGTTCCTTCTGTTGTTCCCGTTGTATTACTGTTAGCTTCATCAACGAATTCCAGCAAATCGCCCGGCTGGCAGTCTAGCACCCGGCAAATGGCTTCGAGGGTCGAAAACCGGATGGCTTTGGCTTTGCCGGTTTTTAAAATGGACAGATTCGCCTGGTTAATAATCCCTTCAATCCTTTCAATCCCTTCAATCCCTTCAATCCTCTCAATCATCATCATCTTCCTCATCCTGCGTCCCGACTCCCACGGCCCTCACCACCGCCTTGCGTCCGTAGCGCAGCCGCATGCGGTCAACGGCCTGGTAGAGGCTGATCATTTCGGGCGTATCTTCGAACATATCGATCTGCTG
>JBBRRV010000182.1:0-5507 GCA_038246075.1 Bacteroidales bacterium | reverse complement strand
GTACCAAAATTGGGCACCAACGGTGCCAGGGTAAAAAAGATCGCTCAGGACAAGCTCATTGAACACAAAAGCTATATTGATAAAAATGGCTTGGATATGCCTGAAATCCTTAACTGGAAATGGGTTCATAAAAAATGAAAATGGAATCAATAAAAAAGCATGATTACAATGAATGCAAATAAAAAAAGTACCCGTAATAAAGATCTGTAGGATCATAGCGAGCCTGAACACATACATATACTTAAGTGGAAACGGATACATCTTACCTGGTGGTTCTGGATTTCTCTGATTTTAATGCTTGGTGGCATTTTTCCCAATTCAGGATAACTTTCAATAAATAATCTGTATCCATGTGGTTTTCCAAATCAATAGCAGAAGTTCTTAAAGAAATAAATGTCGATGCATTGTCAGGACTTTCGGAAGAGGAAGTAAAAGTCAGGCTTGAAAAATACGGTGCTAATCAATTAATTTCGAAAAAGAAAAAGAGCATCTTCCAACTGTTTGTTGTCCAGCTTCAGGAGTGGCTTATTTACATTTTATTAGCGGCAGTTGTTATCACGCTGTTTATGGGTGAGTATATCGATGCCACCATCATCATACTGGTCATAATTACCAATGCTGTTCTTGGCGTAATACAGGAAGTAAAAGCAGGAAAGGCCATCGAGGCGCTTCAGAAAATGTCGCTTCCAAAAACGCTGGTCTGCCGAAACGGTGAGGTGAGGGAAGTAAATTCACACCTGGTTGTCCCCGGTGATATTCTGATTCTTGATGCCGGACGTTTCATCTCAGCAGATATTCGGTTAATTGAGTCTGCAAACCTCCAGATAGAGGAATCGGCACTCACCGGCGAGTCTGTTCCCGCCGATAAAGATGCATCACAAATTCACAGCGGCCTTAAAACGCCATTGGGCGACCGTATGAATATGGCGTTTATGTCGACCCTTGTAACGCGTGGCAGAGGAATTGGAGTAGTGGTTGAAACCGGTATGAATACCGAAGTAGGTAAAATCGCCAATCTCATCAATACCGAAAAAAAGGAGAAAACCCCTTTAGAAATCAGGTTGGATAAGTTAGGGAAAACGCTTGGATTGTTTGCCATCGGAATCTGTGTTGTCATTTTTGTTATGTCAATAATTCAGGGGCGCGATGTGGCTGAAATGTTTATTATATCGGTTTCGCTGGCAGTGGCAGCTATTCCTGAAGGGCTTGCAGCCATTGTAGCTGTTGTACTTTCCATTGGCGTTACCGGCATGTCGAAGAAAAATGCGGTTATCAAGAAATTACCTGCAGTTGAAACACTTGGCTCTGTCAATATTATCTGTTCCGACAAAACAGGTACACTTACCCAAAACAAAATGACCGTAAAAACTTATTTCAATCTGGAGGGTGAAATAGCTGTTGAACATAATTCAAAAAACAGTGCTACCGAAGATGCAAAACTGCTTGCCAAAGCCATGATACTTTGCTCAGATGCAACTTACGAAAACAAGCAAGGGACTGGTGATCCGACAGAAATTGCATTGTTGCTTCTGGGAGATGATTTGGGAATTGACAGAAATAAATTAAATTCTCAGTCCATTCGTGCCAGTGAGTTATCTTTCGATTCCGACCGAAAATTAATGTCAACGCTCCACGAAGAAAACGAGAAATTTACTATTTATACAAAGGGAGCAATTGGTAATCTTATCAAAATTTCAACAGGGGTTTTAGAAAATGGGAAGGTCATTCCGATTACCGAAGCGCACAAAAAAAGCTACCTTGATGCAGCGGAAATAATGTCGGACAGCGCACTCCGTACGCTTGGCGTAGCTTATAAACCGGTTGATTCCATTATCGAAGGAGCTGAAATGGAGAAAGATCTGATTTTAGTTGGGCTTGTCGGAATGATTGACCCTCCACGACCTGAAGTGAAAGAATCCATTCAAAAAGCAAAAATTGCCGGTATTACTACTATCATGATTACCGGCGACCATAAAAATACCGCATTCGCCATAGCCCGCGAACTGGGGATGGCTGACTCAATCGATCAGGCCATCACCGGCGGGGAACTGGATGCCTTTTCGGCAGAGGAACTCACCGAAAAAATTGCGGCGTACCGTGTATTTGCGCGGGTTTCACCTGAGCACAAAGTAAAAATTGTCCATGCATTCAAGTCGAATGGGAATATTGTTTCCATGACCGGCGACGGGGTAAACGATGCCCCCTCACTCAATGCTGCCGATATTGGTGTGGCAATGGGAATAACCGGTACTGATGTTGCCAAAGCTGCCTCTGATATGATTCTGATGGACGACAATTTCGCGACTATTGTTTCAGCCATCGAACAGGGTCGGAATATTTACAGTAATATAAAAAAGACTGTTATCTTTCTGATTACCTGTAATTTGGGTGAAGTAATTACAATGTTTGTTACGCTGCTGATAGGGTTGGAAGTCCCGTTAATTGCAACCCAGTTGTTGTGGATTAATCTCATTACCGATTCTTTTCCTGCCATTGCATTAGGCATGGATCCCGGAAATCCGGACGTGATGAAAGAAAAACCACGCAATGCAAAAGAGAGTTTCTTCGCAGGGGGCGTAGGATTTCATCTTATTCTGGGCGGTATACTAATTGGTGCCTTAACAATCCTGGCATTCTGGTTTGGTTATCACGAACATGGATACAGCCCGTTTGACCATTCTACCCCAAAAAATACAGTTGAATATGCCCGGACGATGGCTTTTATGGTATTGGTGATGTGCCAGTTGTTTTTCTCTCTGGCTGTTAGAAACAGTTCAAAATCAATTTTTCAGATTGGTGTTTTCTCCAATAAATACCTGGTTGGAGCAATTGTTTTGGGTGTCCTGTTGCAATTAATCGTCATCGGTGTTCCTTTCATGCAAAGGGCATTTCATTTGCAAATGCTTGATTTGGGAGGTTGGATAATTGCAGTTTCCTTAGGTTTGGTTCCTCTATTGGTTAACGAAATTGTTAAAATATTTATTCGGGCACGGATAAAAAAACAGACTGTGTGAATCTTGTAACTTCTTTCAAAAATTCAGTAACGCTTTTACTATCTCTGTAACTTAACTTGTTTTAAAAAATGAAAAGACTCATCGTTTTTGATCTGGACGGCACACTTGCCGAAAGTAAATCATCCATTGACCCCGAAATGGCGGCATTGCTGCATGACCTGCTTGGTATTGTCAAAGTCGCGGTAATTTCAGGTGGGGACTGGCCACAGTTCGAAAAGCAGGTTATATCCAAACTTCCGCACGATGAATATCTGAAAAATTTATCTATCCTTCCAACATGCGGAACAAAGTTCTACCAATACGCAGGTGATTGGAAAAAGATCTATGCGGAAGATTTCACCGCGGAGGAGAAAGAGAAAATCATCGCTTCACTAAAGAAAGTGATCGGAGAATCGGGTTTCAAGATTGAAAAAGTCTGGGGAGAAACTATTGAAGATCGGGGAAGCCAGATAACCTATTCAGCCCTAGGTCAGCAGGCTCCCATCGAAGCTAAGAAAAAATGGGATCCCGACTTTGCCAAACGAAAGCAAATGAAAGTGCACCTTGATAAGCTAATTCCCGGATATTCGGTGCGCCTGGGAGGCACCACCTCTGTTGACATCACCAAACCCGGCATCGATAAGGCGTATGGGATCGGAAAACTCCGGGACATTCTGGGTATTGCAATCGATGAAATGATTTTTATCGGTGATGCAATATTTCCAGGAGGAAATGATTATCCGGCGAAAGAAGCCGGTGTCCTATCCATCAAGGTTAGGGATCCGGATGAATCGAAACGCGTCATTGAAGCGATTGTCGCTTGTTTGGATGATGCTGGCGAACCAAAGGTCAAATAGAAAGGAAAATCAATGAGCGGATTAAAATTAAAACGTATTGGGCAGATCATGGAGCCCAAAACCGGCAATCCAATGGAGGTTGAAGGTGTTTTGAATCCGGCTGCCGTTCGTGGCCCGGATGGCAATCTATACCTTTTTCCGCGATATGTGGCAAAAGGGAATTATTCGCGCATCGGCATTGCAAAAGTTAAGTTCAATGAAGCCGGAGATCCTGTAGGAGCTGAAAGACTTGGCATTGCCCTGGAGCCAGAGGCAGAATACGAAATGCGGTCTGATGGCAGCGGAGGATGTGAGGATCCCCGGGTCACGTTTGTTGAGCCTCTGAAACGCTACCTTATGACATACACAGCTCTTTCACCCAAAGGTCCGCGGATTGCTACAGCGATTTCAAAGGATTTGTTTCACTGGAAACGTCTTGGACTTGTGACCTTTGAGCCCAATAACGGTATCGATTTTGTAAATGTGGACAATAAGGACTCTATCCTCTTTCCGGTTGCCATACCCAATCACCAGGGGAAGATGGAAATGGCTATTCTGCACCGGCCTCTTTTCCAGGGTACCCGTCCGGAAGAAACGGTATTCCAATCCAAATCAAGAGAAGTGGATAAAGCCCATGAAAGCATCTGGATTTCCTATTGTCCTATGCCTTCAGCTACCTCTGAACCGAATCATTTAGGTATATTTAATTCACATCATCGGCTTGCTACGCCTGTGTCACCATGGGAAAGACTTAAAATCGGCGGAGGTACTCCTCCCATTCTCACCAGGCATGGCTGGCTGATTCTATACCACGGCGTGACTAAAATTGAGGGAGCTAAAGCCGATGAACGCATGTATTGTTATTCAGCCGGGGTAATGATACTCTCGAAAGAACATCCCCAACATATCCACTATCGCTCAATAGAGCCAGTATTGACACCTACCCTGCCGTATGAACGCAGTGGTACCATCGCAAATGTAGTATTTCCAACCGGCATTGATCAACGACTCGATCTGGGCTTACCGGATCGGTTCGATATTTATTACGGAATGGCTGATGACCGTATTGGCGCGGCCCGGCTTGATTTACCGGATGTACTGCCGAAGGAAGGAGTCGCTGATGCGCCGGATGGAAACGTGTAAATCAGCCATTTAAATTATCAAAATGCGTTGAAACTTAAGTGCATAGCAAGGATTAATAAAAGAAGTATTAAAAATGAAAGCAAATAGCAAGAATCCAAAGGCTCCTGAATCGAAGCCCAATGCTGAGTCCAAAGGAAAGGATGATTTCAAATCCTTACCTATGGCTGAGTTACAGAAAAAGCTGGAATCCTCACCTAAAGGACTTAGCGGTGCAGAAGCTAAGAAGCGGCTGACAGAAAATGGGCCAAATGAGATTGAGGAAAAGAAGACCAACATGTTCCTGAAATTCCTCTCTTATTTCTGGGGGCCTATCCCATGGATGATCGAAGCGGCCGTGATTCTTTCAGCAGTTGCCAGGCATTGGCCGGATTTTTTCATCATTCTTGTTCTCCTTTTGGCTAACGCCATGGTAGGTTTTTTTGAGGAACACGAGGCTGGAAATGCCATCGAAGCCCTCAAGGCCAAGTTGGCTGTCAAAGCCCGGGTATTGCGTGATGGAAAGTGGATCACACCTGAGGCGCGTGACCTGGTTCCG
>JBBRRV010000181.1:0-5641 GCA_038246075.1 Bacteroidales bacterium | reverse complement strand
TTTAATACCGAAACCGGCCCTGGTCCGCAGGTTCCGGTTCTTGAATCATTGCGGAAAATGATTCCTGCAGATGAGTTATGGCCGATGAATGATACCTGGAACTATCACTGCACCAAGGCAAAAGAAGCCTTTAATACCATGAATGTCTTCAACCAGGCGCTGGAGAAAAGATTTGGTAAACCAGCTAACCTTGATGAATACCTGTTGAAATCAGATCTGCAGAGTTACAAAGCGATGAAAGCTATGTTTGAAGCATTCCGGATAAACAGACCTAATGCGACAGGTATTATTCAATGGATGCTTAATTCGGCATGGCCTTCGCTATACTGGCAATTATACGATTATTATTTAGTGCCAACAGCTTCCTATTATGCTGCAAGGGAAGCTAATCAACCCATCCAGCTTATCTATAACTATGGCAATCATGCTGTGTATGTGGTAAATGAAACCTTACAGGATGTTCAAAACTTTAAAGCATCTTTAAAATTGCTTAATATTAATTCGCAGGAATTGCAGGATAAGGAATTGAATGTCGATGTCGCATCAAACACTTCGAAAAAAATAACCGACCTTGATTCCATTAAGGAAATTGTTTTCCTGGACCTCAAATTATCAGACACGCAGGGCAATCTGATTACGGATAATTTCTATTGGCTCTCAAACCGAAAGGATGAATATGCATGGGATAAGACTTATTGGGCTTATACCCCTCTGAAATCTTACACAGATTTTTCGGGATTAAATGCTATGCCTCAATCGGAGGTTTTGTTAAGCTTTTCCCTGCAGGATAAAGGCAGTGATTTATTGGTGAAGGCTCACCTGGGTAATCCTTCAAAAACGATGGCTTTTTTTCTGAATCTTAAAATCACGGATCATGAAGGGAATCTGATTTATCCCTTATTCTGGGATGACAATTATTTCAGCATTCTTCCGGGTGGAACCCGCGACGTAACCTGCACTATTCCCAGAAGTGTATTGAACGGAAAAAAAAGTGAAATCACGCTGTCAGGATGGAATGTGAAAGTGCAAAAACTCACCCTGAATTAGTAGCATTTTAGGCGGAATAGGCGAGTTGATCGGTCTTAAATACGCGATGTTACTGCTTTTCTTTACATTGGGTTATATTTTCAGTATGGGCATCTGGGCTAAACCACTCATCACCAATCTGACCTGGCATTCATCACCCGGCCGTGATCTTTAACTCCTTTACCAGACGCTTTAAAGCCAGGATGAGCGCAGCATCCAGATCGGTGTAGGGGACTTTGGTTTTAGCTACAAATACAATAGCAAGCGAGCACCTGCGATTCTCTGTACCAAGGAAACTATAAAATTCTTCTTTATTGAGCCTGAAGGCTTCCCTGATCTGACGTTTAATAAGGTTGCGGTCTACTGCACGCTTAAAATTTCTTTTTGGAACACTGATCAGAAGTTGCGAAACACTGTCGCTATCGCCCTGAGCTTCCATCCATACAACCTTGAAGGGGTGAATAAAAAATGAATGCCCTTTTGCAAACAAAGTGTTTATGGAGGTGAAATTGCACAACCGCTCTTTCTTCCTGAAAGTTAGCATAGAAGACTTTATTTGCAATGTAAATTGGTAAAGCTATAAATACAGTACAAGCAAAAGGTGCAACTTCCTGGTTTATTTTTTATTGCATTTGGCCAGGTATTGATCAATGGCCATTGTCATGGAAGGTGCAGTATTGGTTGGTGCTAAAATATTTACGGTTAACCCGGCATCGGTTGCTGCAGTGGAAGTAGCTGGACCAAAGGCACCAATGAGCTTTGTGCCCTGGTGGAAACCGGGGAAGTTTTTAAACAATGATTTGATCCCTTGTGGACTAAAAAACACAAACAGGTCATATTTGTCAATATTCAGGCCATCCAGATCGTCGGAAACGGTGCGGTAAAGTGTGGCTTCCTTGTACTCAATTTTGGCATTTTCCAGCAATGTGGGCAGATCCTTGTTATGGATGTCCGAGCAAGGCAGGAGAAATTTTTCGGTCTTGTGTTTTTTGATGACTTCCATGAGTTGTGTAAGGTTCTGATCACCATGGAATATCTTGCGCTTGCGAAACTGGACATACTTCTGCAGGTAATAGGCTATTGATTCCGAAATGCAAAAATATTTCATCGTCTCAGGTATTTCAACACGCACTTCTTTGGCTATTCTGAAGAAGTTATCAACGGCATTTTTGCTGTTAAAAATGACAGCTGTATATTCGTTGAGGTAGATCTTGTCGTTGCGAAATTCCCGCGATGACACGCCTTCAACTTTAAAAAACTTACGAAATTCGATACTTACACCGTATTTTTTGATGAGATCCCCATAAGGTGACTTTTCCAGTTCCAAGGGTTCAGGTTGCGAGACAAGGAGGTTCTTAATTTTCAAGGTTCAAAATATTTAAGAAATAAGACCTTTAAGATCTACTGAATATTGCTTTTGGTTAGCTTGTTTCATTATCCAGTGGGAGCTATATCCTGTTGCGTTATCTTGTAAAAGCAATATACAGTATAACGAATGGTAAAATTTCGAGGGTGCAAAGGTAGATAAATAAATACAATATTGAAAAATATGAATTGGTTAATCCGATAATAACGCCCCGCAACGCCTTATAGACCATAAGAATAATAATAATCACCAGGCTTACCCAGGTATAAACAGCCGGATTTACAAAAGCGGTCATGACTACAGGCAAAAACAGCAAGAGGCCTGTTGTTATATTGAATATAAGGTTGTTAAGCAGATATGCCCTCGCATATTCCGTAGTTTTAAAAATATTGCCGGTAATTCTGATCAGCATTGCTTTAACCAGCCAGGTGCCTGAGACTCCGCCTAATATTGCCAGGTAAAGCAATAATCCCTCTTTACCTTTGAAATCCATTCCGGCGTGTTGTTCGAGTATCTGAGCGAGGGCGATCGATAGCATTATAATAAATACGATTGACAAACCCAGTGAAATGCGCTCTGCAAAAAGGTTACCTTCCCGTTCGAGTTGGTTCAGATATTGGGGAAGTGCTGCTGCTTTAAATACCTGCCGCAACCTTTTCGCATAAAACCGTTGAACCCATGTATAGATCAGCAGACACAGCAACATCGCCCCGACTGTCCAGTCGGTTGAGGAGCCCGCCCTGACAACAGGTTGTATTGTCCTTGTCTTGAGCTGGTGCCCGATAAATAATGAAGGAACAGTGAAGTATTTTTCTTTAACCTGCTTTACATCCCACCCGCCGGGCGAATATACCCTGTAATCAAAGAACTGTTTAAGCGAATCGTTCGATGGAGGATGAAGCTCGTCGGTATAGAGGATAGATTGGTTATAAAATCCAACCGTGTCGGTTAGTTGAGGATTGGTTTTATATTTTAAGAGTTGGACGGCCATATAGAAGTCCAAAATTACAGATAAAATTTTGATCGTGCCAGCGAATCCGGACAATCCGCCATTTCAAAAAAAATACTTCCTGTGCTGATAGGACATCGCCAAAATTAAGTCTAATTTTGCGCCCTATTAACAGAAATAGCATTACACATATAAAGACTTGTATATCATGGCATTAATGGACAAGATTAGGGACAGGGCCAGACAACTTGACAAATGCATCGTTCTTCCCGAAGGTACAGAAGAGCGTACAATAAAAGCTGCTGACTTTATTCTTAAAGAAGGATTGGCCCGTATTATTCTTCTTGGACCTAAGGCAGAAATTCATCGTTTGAAAGCCGAATATAATCTTACTTTCCTTGAAAAGGCAGTAATTATTGATCCTGCTGATCATCCGCGCAAGCAATATTTCACGGAAATGTTGTGCGATATTCGTCGCAGCAAAGGCTTAACAATGGAAGAAGCTGCGGTTCTGGTGGAGGATCCCCTTTACCTGGCTACCCTGCTCATCAAGAATGGTGACGCCGACGGCGAAGTTGCCGGTGCCCGCAATGCAACGGGTAATGTGCTGCGCCCTGCTTTCCAGGTGGTAAAAACACTGCCCGGTGTAAGTGTTGTTTCTGGCGCTTTTATCATGATTTTCAAGGATAATAAATATGTAAAGGATGATATCCTGGTTTTCGCCGACTGTGCAGTGCATCCAGACCCGACAGCACCTGAACTGGCCGAAATAGCTTTGTGTACAGCTGCTACAGCCCGCAATATCGCCGGCATCGAACCTCGCGTAGCCATGCTTAGCTTTTCCACAAACGGGAGTGCTAAGCACGCGATGTGTGATAAAGTAATTGAAGCAACACGCATCGCAAGAGAACTGGAACCAACCTTGTCCATTGATGGTGAAATGCAGGCTGATGCTGCTATTGTAGAATCGGTGGGCATAAATAAAGCTCCGGGCAGCGCGATTGCAGGCAAAGCCAATGTGCTGGTATTTCCTAGTCTTGAATCGGGAAATATAGCCTACAAATTAGTACAGCGTCTGGCCGGCGCCGAAGCAATCGGTCCGATACTCCAGGGAATGGCTGCACCGATCAACGATCTTTCGCGCGGTTGTTCGATAAGTGACATTGTTAACCTGGTGGCAATTACGGCCAATCAGGCAGGTGGAAATTCAGTTGAAAACAAGCAAAATATATAATACAATGGCAGAACGATTAGAAGATTTCAGTTTAAGCAAAACAATGTTAAATAAGGGCGCCTTGCAAAAGGTTGGCATTATTGGTTGCGGCTCCATGGGGCAGGAAATTGCAAAGAACATCAGCCAGCATGGCTTTGATGTTGTTTTTATCGATTTGGATGAAAAGCACGTTGCAGAATCAACTAATAGCATTGTTCAATTGCTGGATGACGAGATAAAACGCTGGGGCATGACAGCGGGTGAGAAGCGGTTAATTCTTTCGCGTATTAAAGGATCGACAGATTATCAGGATCTGGCCGATTGCGATATCGTGCTGGAGACCATCAATTCGAAGAAACCCGGAACCAGCGTTGAAATGCGTAAGGAGATATTCAGTAAAATCGAAAAAGTAGTTCGCCGCGATACGGTTATTGCTTCCAATACCGCAGTTCTGATGATATCCGATATCTCTTCAGGACTTGAATATCCTGACAGAGCGGTGGGCCTCCATTTTCTTTCGCCGGCCGACAGGGTGAAAATACTCGAGGTTGTGCGCAGTTCCAGGACATCGGATGAAGCATATGATCTCGTATGCAAATTCGTTACCATGCTTGAAAAGAAGGTGGTCAAACTGCTTGAATCGCCTGGGAATATAAGTACACGGATGCTCGTTGTGGAGATTAACCAGGCTTGTGAAATTCTGATGGAAGGAATTGCATCTGTAGAAGATATCGACGAAACGATGAGAGAAAGCCTGGGCCATACTTATGGGCCTTTTGAACTGGCTGACAGGGTTGGATTGGATAAAGTTATGAAATGGATGGAGGGCCTCTATACTGAATTCGGCGGATCCATTTTCAAGCCATCACCAGTAATCAAAAGGCTGGTCAGGACCAATTACCTGGGTAAATCCAGTGGTGTTGGTTTCTATAAATACGACGCCACCGGCAAGATTATCGGGCACACGATTACCTGCCCGGAGATAAAATTATAAGACAATCATAGCATTAATATACTCCATATGAAGATTATTGTTCTCAATTGCGGAAGTTCATCCATCAAATACCAGCTTTTTGAAATGCCCTCC
>JBBRRV010000180.1:0-5660 GCA_038246075.1 Bacteroidales bacterium | reverse complement strand
TAATACCGGATAAATTTATGCTCTTCATAGCCCAAAACTTTAACATCGCTGATGACCTTATCCCACCAGTCGTTGTTCTTCGGATTACCCAATATCCCGCAAACCCTTTCAAAGGGTGCATGAATGATCACTTCCCCTCTGAATGATTTAAGGGAAGTGTTCTGTTCAATCCTGGTGAATATTTTGATGCCATCCTTTTCTTTCACAAAAGTCCAGGGTTGTGCCGGCAGCTTGCCGGCAAGAACGGGATTTATTGACAAGAGGTAAAAAATGACACCGATCACATACTGCATAACACGTTTATTGTTTATAACTGATTTTGTCCTAATCCATTGCTTTCTGTTGACCCTGTACTTGCATTAATGGCAGGATAACCTATCAGGTAAGCGATGCCTATTCCAAATTTATTTCTTACTTTCCCTGAAATCCAGGTATAATTACCACAGTCAGCTTCATGGGCCATTTGTTCCATTTCAGCAGGTGAATATAATCTGATGATCGAAATCACACCATCCCAGACAGCACAAAACGGGATGACCGGAATCAGGTATGTAAACAGCAACCGTGAGAAAGTAAAATGCCTAAAAAACGGTGTGCAAAAAAACAGCAGAATCGGATGTATGATGATGATGAGCAATATCATCCAGATGCTGCTGTCGCCGCCATCGAATATGCCTATCCCCTGCCCTGAATCAACAGCATTCTTCAGAACCTCCTGTGCCTTTTTCCTGTCGAAATGATGAAAACCTGAAAATATGGTCCGAAATCCTGTTAGTTCATCAGGTACATCTGCCGCATCGACCGGAGTGCTCACAAAGGAAAGAGCTCCACCGGTTTCGGCATATATTTGCCGGTATTTCGACAAACTCGGGAAAAGATCAGATAAAAGTATTTTAATATTTGCATTAAAGGTATCTTTCAGATTTTCATAAATGATCTCCATGGCACCGCCACTCCCGGAACACAGATCAATGATCTGATTGGTATTGGTCGTAACAAGAC
The DNA here is from genome assembly GCA_038246075.1 of Bacteroidales bacterium. Taxonomy (GTDB): domain Bacteria; phylum Bacteroidota; class Bacteroidia; order Bacteroidales; family DASVHX01; genus DASVHX01. Next base: position 4,658 of record JBBRRV010000180.1, on the reverse strand, counting down.
TTTCTTTCAATAATGGCAAAACAGGCTGGTAAAGATTAAAGGTGGTAAACAAAAACCTGAGATAATCGGTCATACCATTCCTGATGATCCCGGGGAACCAGGGCTGATCTTCAAATTCAAAACCACGAAAGTTCATTTCATACGTTATTAATTTGCTTTTTAGCGGTCGTATGGAATAGCCTTAATATCATTTTCGGTTGTGTGAAAAGATTTACGCATGGCTATTTCATAATATTTTGAAGGTAATTACCCAAACTTAAAGCATTGAACGTTGTGCTGCGCCAGGCGATATAACCATCGGGACGAACAAGGTAGCAACCTTCATCCGTAAGTCCAAGTCTGTCATAAAGCGCTCTTGTGCCCGTATCCAAAGCAATAAATTTCAAGGAGAGCGCATCACTGAATTCTTCCCCAACCAGTTGAAGCGCATGGGGCAATTTTTGATTTCCGAAGATAAAAAGATGAAACGATTCTGACCCCAATTCATCGCCCAGCATACAGGCTTTGCCCTCTTCCGTATAGGTCAGGTAAGGCAGGCGTTCGCCAGGCCGGGGTGAATGAACAGGGAAATTCCCTGATGAGATGCCTGACAACATACTATGTCTGTATTTTATTCCGATACCAGAAACCGAAGAAAACAGATAATTACGCATAGCAGTATTTTTCAGAAACCTTGGCAAAAGCTTCGGCAAGAGTACTGGTATAAGTTGCATCCGAAAAAAAACGGACAGGAAAGAACCTGATGTTATGAAATTAAATGCAATATCAGTGTGATGGATAATACGTAATGCCAATGGCCGGCGTTCTGACTGATAGGTATCCAATACATTTTCCTTTGCTTTTCCCTTTATAAAAAAGGCCAGCTTCCATGCCAGGTTATAGGCATCCTGGATACCTGTGTTCATTCCTTGCGCGCCAACAGGGCTATGAACATGGGCAGCATCACCTATTAAAAAACACCGGTTTTTCCTGAACGCGTCAGCGCAGCGTGAATGCGATCTGAAAACGGAAAACCATTGTGGTTTGTTCAATGCGATTCCGGAATCACTTTTCACTTTAAAATAATTCCTGACATCATCGAAATGAACCTCTTTTCGCTCCTGTAACAATGGGATGAGACCATCGATCCGGTAACGTTCATTGAGCAGGGGGAAACAGCCTACAGTATAAGAAGAAGTAAATGAAAAGAAGATTCCACCGGATGGTGCAGGGAGACTAGCTTCGCAATCGGTTATAAATAACCTGGCCTGATGCGTTTTGCCGGGAAAAGGAATATTCATCTGCGACCGTACAAGGCTGTTATGGCCGTCAGCACCAATTAGAAACCGGGATTTTATAACCTCAGTTATTCCGTCAGGATGCTTTATTTCTGCTGTTACCTGTTCGTTTTCCTGGGAGAGAGTCATCAATGCTGTGCCATTGCAAACATTATGACCGCGCTCATTCAGAAATGCAATCAGCAGGTTTTCCGTGCGCCATTGTTCAAGCATCAGGAGATAAGGATAGCGGGTTAAAGCATTGCCAGTATCATCAATATCAAATTCAATCTTGTTTTTGCGATTAAATTGTATGGTTATATTTTTTGCGATAATTCCGGCACTCATGGCCTTTTCACCCAGCCCCATTTGGTGAAGTATTTCCAGGGTCATGGCATGAACGAAGAGGGCCCCTGAATGTATAGCCGGAGAATCTTTAGAGTCGATGATCCTGAAAGATATATGCTGCAATGCAAGCTGACAAGCCATCATCAGACCTGCAGGTCCGGCACCGGCAATAAGAACATCCACAGTATTTTCAATCGGTTCCAATCAGCTGAAGAATTATTTAACGGTTTTCACAACAACAAGGTACCTGAAAGCCCATTTCCATTGAATTGAAAATTCGCTTATGCCAGCATCCCGGAGTAACAGGGCCAATTCTTCTGATGTAAAGGCACGCAGGACAGAAACAGGCCCATCGTGCTTTGAAAGGACAGAACCCAGTAGCAATCTGGTCATCATCCATACGCTATAATAGGCTACAGGGCTTCGTTGCAGATCATTAATCACAAATCCTGCACCTGTATATGTTTTCAGGTACCGTAGCAGCTCCTGCAATTCACTATTGTTCAGGTGATGACAAAACAAGGAACAATGAACGATATCGACCTTCGTTCCGGTCTCGAGGTATTCCTTGTAATCACTCACAACCCCTGTAATTTCCGGATATCCTGAGATGTGTTCGGTCAGATATTGAATGGCAGCTTTGTTTTTATCCACTCCGGTAAGCTTCACGCTGAAATGCGCTTTCCTGGCCCAGCGGGAAATATATTTGAGTATATCGCCGCTGCCGCAACCCAAATCCACAATATGATACACTTTTTGGTGGTCGGTTATCAGCTGCTGAATGCCATTAATGGATATGGCATGCCCGCCAAGGTATCGGTTCAGAATATCCAGTTCTCCAAGGTTTTTATGTAGCAATTTAACGGATATATCCGGGGAATCCATCAACTCCGATTTGCCGGAGCGGGTTTTAAATGAAATCATGACACACCATTGAAGCTGTTTCAATACTGATTCCGGGACCAAAACCCATGGCAAACACCGTTTCTTCAGATGTCGGATTGCTGTTAAAGATTTCGCTCAATACAAACAAGATGGTAGGCGATGACATATTTCCATAATTACGCAGCACTTCGTATGAGAAGCTTAATTCATCATTTTTTAATTGTAAGCCATTCCGGACTGTATCAAGGATTTTCATTCCTCCGGGATGAATAGCCCAATACTGAATGGCATCCCGGGTAAGATGCAGATGCCGGTCAACCTTCGCCATGAGCTGTTCCAATTCTTCTCCGAGAAATTCAGGAATTCCGGCACTCAGAATCATTTCAAAATTTAGCGGATTAATATTCCAGCCCATTAAATCTTTCCCTCTGCTCAATAGAACCGGGCAAAATCCATTAAGGGAAAAACCCTTTAATTGTTGTTCAGCAGCTGCTGATTCGGAAACCATGATTACAGCGGCGGACCCATCCCCGAAAATGGTATTCGAAAGCAGATTATCACTGTTGTTTTTAGGTTGGAAGTGCAATGTGCATAGCTCGACACAAACAATCAGCACTTTAGCATTTTCTTCCGCCCTGGTGATCACGTCGCCAATTTTCAGGGCATGAAATGCGGCATTGCAGCCATGGAAATTTACAGCAACATGAAAAATATCATCCGGCAATTTAAGCTGTTCTATAATTTCAGCATCAATACCCGGCGCAGAGAGACCTGTACAGGTGACAGTAATTAAATGGGTAAATCCGATAGGATCAACCGTTGAACTGATTTTTTTAACCGCATCCTGAATGGCTTTAATGGCAAGCGGCGCAGCCTGATCTTTAAAGACATTCAAACGTTTTTCAACATTGGGATGACTGCCATTTTCATTAAAAAGCACATGCCCGTTTTCAGTTTTTCCAAAATCCGGAATTACTGAATAGCGGCGGTTGATCCCGGATTTATTGAACAATATACTTAGTTTGCGTGATGCCGTTTCATCGGCATAAGCCTTCTGCATGAAATCCAGAATATCTCGCTGATCGGTGCAATATGAGGGAACAGCGGTTCCGATTGAAATTATTCTACCCATTGCGCTAAAACCAACTTAGAAAATTATTTAATATCAGAATTGAAAAATATAAATTCATGAAAACTGAATTCATGGTATTCATGCGCATGGTATTCTCAAAATTTGCATTACCGGTGCTTTGCCTTACTTTTTTGAACCAGCCTGACAGGCTGAACACAACGGGTAACATGAGAACCAGGAATAAGATTAAGGCTACTTGCTGATTGTTCAAAATAAAATACCAGGCTAATAGTACAGTCGCTATAGCAAACAATATCCCCGAAAAAATGAAGGTTCCGTTATAGCCGAGTTTATAGCTGATCGAGATTACCCCGTCCTTCCTATCTGCTTCATGCTGATAAATCTGCGTGAGTGGATAGGCGCTTCCCAGAAATAAACTGGAAATTATCAGGCAAATAACATTACCAAGACTGAAAAAATCATGAAATGAAAAGTCTGTTATTGCAGATGACGCGAGCAGGTAGACGAATCCGCCCTGAAAAATAAAGACCGTCAGAAATCCGATGATGGCATATTGCTTGAGCCGGATTTTACGAAAGCTGTATGCCCTGGACATCAGCACAAACATCAGTGTAAATAATGAAAAATAAACCGAAATAAACAATCCTAATACAACACCGACAAGGTCGAAACTCAGTGTAGCGTAAAACAAATTTTTAGTAACCCGGGGCGGGTGTTTCAAACCCCCAATGCTTGACTCATCCCTGTCCTGGTAACTGTTATACCCGTTGCTGGAAGGGAATATCAGGCAATGTAGTATCAGAAAGGCAAGTATGGTACGATACCAGTGGATTTCCTTTGCCTGGCTTAACGCAAATAAAAAAACAGGCATTAAGTAGAAAGAGAACTTAAATCGCAGATGTTTTACAGTGCTTTTATCAAACCATGAAATGACCGGAATGTTTACCATTGGTTAGTTCAGTAATAAGCGTTTAAACATTGTGAATGAGGAAAAGTTCGAAACAATCCTGAAATTATGGCACTTATTCACCATGGGCGGGATATCATATGTAATATCAACAGTCACCTCTCACCCC
>JBBRRV010000179.1:0-5679 GCA_038246075.1 Bacteroidales bacterium | reverse complement strand
TCCTTATTCCTCGATAACCACTTTCTTTCCTGCAGCGATATCTTCAAGAATTTCAGTCGTAAGTGACTTAGGTCTTTCGAGGGGTGACATCAGTGCCCTGTCCCATATCAAATTAGCACATACGCCAATGGACCTGCCGATGCCAAAGAGCACGGTATAAAAATCGTACTCCGTCACACCGTAATGCCATTGTATAACACCGGATTGTGCATCCACATTGGGCCATGGATTTTTGGCTTTCCCTTGTTCCAGCAAAATGGGAGGAACCACCTTATAAAGCAAATTTACATATTCAAACAGTGGATCGTTCGGCAGATGTTTCAGGCTAAACTCGCGTTGCAGCATATAGCGCGGATCGGTCTTGCGTAGCACGGCATGGCCGAAACCCGGAATGACCTGGCCCGATTTAAGGGTATCCCACACAAATTGCTTCATTTCTTCTTCGGTAGGCGTGCGGTCATCCATTTTTTCACGAACATCCTGCAGCCAGCGCAATACTTCCTGGTTTGCCAATCCGTGAAGAGGTCCGGCAAGACCGTTGATCATCGCAGAAATAGAGAGGTAGACATCAGAAAGTGAACTACCGATCAGGTGTCCGGCATGGGCACTCACATTACCGCCTTCATGGTCGGCATGGGTTATGAAGTGCATACGCGCCACATCATCATATGGTTTTGGTATGCCCATCATATGCGCAAAATTGCCGCCCATATCGAGATTTGGATTGGATTGGATCCGTTTCCCGTCGCGGTAGAGTTTTGCATAAATATAAGTAGCTATCTCAGGAAGTTTGGCTAAAAGGTTGAGTACATCCTCGTATGTTGAGTCCCAGTAATCCTCTTTTTTCAGTTTGCCGGTAAGGTATTTCTTGGCAAAGAACGACTCACGGTGCATCGTCAGGATAGCCGTTGAAAATATCGTCATCGGATGGCTGCAGCAAGGCATCCCATCAATGACTTCATAAATATAACGCGGAAGAATGCGTCGTTTATTGAATTCATCAACGATCTCGTTGAGCTCTTCATCGCTTGGAATGTCGCCCGTGAGTAAAAGATAGAAGAGACCTTCAACGTAAGGCATTTCTGAGCCTTTGGGTTTGGGAAGCTTTTCAAATACCTCGGGAAGCGTGTATCCCCTGTAGCGGATGCCCTCCATGGGATCTAAATAGGAGATATCGGTTACTAGCGAAGTAATGCCACGCATACCGCCAAGTATCTGCGATATGGTGATCTCTCCTACCACCACATTGCCGTATTCCTTCATCAGCCTTTCAATACGCGGCCTTTTTTCCAAAATCTTATTGTGCAGTTTATCTTTCAGTCGGAGTGCCATTGAGTTATTTATTATTCAGGTTAAAATTAAGAATATTTTTTAAAATCAGGAATTAATATTGACAATCACAGCATCGGCAAACTCAGAAGTTTTGAGCTTGGTGGCGCCTTCCATCAGGCGGTGAAAATCGTAAGTAACCGTTTTTTGCTGAATGGTTAACGCCACCTTTTTGTGGATAATATCTGCTACTTCTTTCCATCCCATGTATTCGAACATCAGCGCTCCTGACAGAATAACCGAACCGGGATTTACCTGGTCGAGGTTAGCGTATTTGGGCGCTGTGCCGTGTGTAGCCTCAAAAATGGCGTATCCGTTAGCATAATTGATGTTGGCACCTGGTGCAATCCCAATACCGCCAACCATTGCAGCGAGCGCATCCGAAATGTAATCACCGTTAAGGTTAAGCGTAGCGATAACCGAGTATTCTTCGGGACGAAGCAATATCTGCTGCAGGAATGCATCAGCAATAACGTCCTTTACCAGTAATTTCCCACCAGTCAGGGCTGCTGACTGCGCCTGATCGGCAGCATCTTTTCCTTCTTTTTCCGAAATCCTGTCATATTCCATCCAGGTGAACGTGCTGTCGCCAAATTCGCGTTCAGCCAGTTCATAGCTCCATTTCTTGAAGCCACCTTCTGTAAACTTCATGATATTCCCTTTGTGCACGATGGTAACCGATGGCAACTTATGTTCCAGTGCATAGCTGATTGCAGCGCGCATAAGCCGCTCTGTTCCCTCTTTGGAAACAGGCTTTATGCCAATGGATGATGTTTCGGGAAAACGTATGTTCTTTACGCCCATTTCATTTACAAGAAAATTCACCAGCTTTTTTACTTCAGGCGTGCCTGCCATGTATTCAATGCCTGAATAGATATCCTCGGTGTTCTCACGGAAAATAACCATATCAACCCTTTCTGGATGCTTCACCGGACTTGGAACCCCAGTGAACCAGCGCACAGGGCGCAGGCAAACATATAGGTCGAGTTCCTGCCGCAGGGCAACATTCAGTGAACGGATACCACCTCCAATAGGGGTTGTAAGTGGTCCCTTAATGCCTACAATGTAGTCGCGGAATGCCTGAAGCGTTTCAGATGGGAGCCAGGATCCTGTGAGATTGAAAGCCTTTTCACCTGCAAATACTTCTTTCCATGATATTTTTCGTTTGCCGCCATAAGCCTTAGCCACTGCTGCATCAAACACCCTGACCGCTGCTGCCCATATATCTGAACCTGTTCCATCGCCTTCTATAAAAGGTATAACCGGTTGATCCGGTACATTCAATTTGCCGTTAACAAACGTGATCTTGTTTTCACTCATTTTTTTACTTATTTATTTTATATACTACTTATGTAGAAACATTAATATGAATATGATATAAAAGCGAAATTGCGAAACGCTGAAACCCTGTAACCCTGAAACCGTGAAACCGTGAAACCCTGAAACCCTGAAACCCTGAAACTGTGAAACCCTGAAACACTGAAACCCTGAAACTGTGAAACCCTGAAACCCTGAAACTGTGAAACAGTGAAACCGTGAAACAGTGAAAACTGTCAACTTTTCCCTTTCTCCTTTCAAAGCGTCAACATTGTGTAAAAATACAAAAACATTCAAAAATCTGCATATAAAAGAAAACTAATTTTTACTGCTGCAATCCGGTCCAGGTTTCCTTTAGCGATTTCCCCATACAAGCAAAACAGTTGCTCCTTTTCCTGTCCGAACAAATCCATTGGATTCATTGTTATTGAAGTATAAAACTTAGTAATGCCTGCAACAGGTTCTGATTACAAGCCGATTCAATCTTCAGCCGCGGGCAGCATGAAAAGGGCCGGCGACCCTGTCTTATTGTTCGACGGTGCCTGCAAACTTTGCAGTTATACTGTTCAGTATATCCTGCGCCACGACAAGAAACTGATTTTTAGCTTTTACAGCCTTCAATCGGTTTTAGGAAAGCAAATGCTGGCAGAGAAAGGGCTGGCACCATTCCCGGATAGTGTAATCCTTTTACAAGGTTGTCAGGTTTATGTGCGATCCGGAGCCATCATTCGTATAGCAGAATTATTGGGCGGATTTTACCGGCTCGCTTCAGGATTATGGATTATTCCCGGTTTTATGCGCGATGCGCTATATGATTTCATTGCAAGCCACCGTTACAGCTGGTTTGGCAGGAATGAAAGCTGCACCCTTGCGCAGCCTGGCGATGAAAACCACTCAGGCTAACTCCTCCCTTTTTGCTATAAAGTAACTTCCATCTAACTAAAATATATTTCTCTGGTAAACAGCTAATTATATAATCAAATTTAATCTAAAATTCCAAGTCCCAAATTCCAAGATCCAAGATCCAAGGTTTCAATTTACAATACCCCGCTACTTCTCCGTGTAATCGACTCACTCAATAATTTTATTTAGTTCTATATTTCTATGTATATCAATGTATTTCAATATACTTCAATGTACTTCAACCTACTTCAATGTACTTCAACCTACTTCAAAGTATTTCTATGTATTTCTATGTATTTCCAGTTTTGAAGTTAATGCCTGTTGAGCCATTATCTATTGGTGGTCGTAATTTCATAATCCGGATAGCTTCCTTCACGTCGTGTATGGGCTGCAGGCATGCATCAGAGGTGCAGATATAGATAGTGGTTTTGTCAGCGTCGTAACGGTTAATGAGGCATGGTAGGTCACTCTTGGTTTCACTGCCGGCAAGCAATGCAAAAGGCATAAATTGTGCGGCGATGTCCCTGCGCCAGGCGGATGCTTTACTTCCGCTGATAACCACCAGCAGGCTGTTGGCTTGCACTTCCATGGAAAAGCTGAGCCACTGCGCGTATGCCGATGGATTTTCCAACATCCCTGCACTTATGCAGGCCAGCATGTCCAATGCTTTCTTTTCAAGATCGGGGCGATGGAAAAAACGGCTCAGCCGATAGATAGTCATGGCCATGATCGCATTCGCTGAAGGGACCACGCCATCCGTTGTTTCCACCGGATTTACCAGCAACTTATGGCTGTCATTGGCGGCCATGTGCAACATCACGCTATGATCGCCTTTGAAATGAGCCAAAGCATAGTCAGCTATCGCCAGCGATTTATGGAGCCATTGCGCATCGAAAGTAACCTGATACAGGGCCAGCAATGCCTCAGCTAAAAATGCATAATCCTCCAGGAATCCAGGAATATGGGCTTTACCACCGGCATAAACATGGTATATTTTTCCCTGTTTGTCCGACAGGTTATCAAGGATAAACATTGCCCCGGCGATTGCTCTTTCAAGATATTCAGGATGACCAAATGCGGCATAGGCGTCAGCATGCGCCTTCACCATCAGCGCATTCCAGGAAGCCATGATCTTGATGTCGGTGCCGGGACGGCTGCGCCTGGCGCGGAAGGCAAGCAGAGATTTTCCTGCTGCTTTTACCAGTTCTTTCAATTCCCCGGTGGAGAGAAAATTGCGTTTGGCAAAAGAAACATCTGCCTCCCTGCGCAGCAGAATGTTGAATCCATCTTCCCATTCCCCGCCTTTTCCCAGGTTATAGTATTTGCCCATCAGGTTTGCATATTCGCCCAGACAGGTTTGCCAGTCGGCTTTGTTCCAAAGATAATAGCGTCCTTCATGACCTTCGCTGTCAGCGTCGAGTGCTGAATAATACCCGCCTCCGGGAGCCGTCATTTCGCGGTCAATGAATCCGAGTGTTGCATCGGTCACTTCCCGGTGCAACGCAGATCCGTCCAGTTTATATGCTTCCGCATACAGGCTGATTAATTGGGCGTTATCATACAGCATTTTTTCGAAGTGCGGAACTTTCCAGTGATTATCCGTGGAATAGCGCGCAAAACCGCCTCCCACCTGATCAAAGATGCCTCCGAATGCCATGCGCTCCAAAGTAAGGGCAACATGCCCGCCGAATAACCCATTCCCCGCCAGGACATCATATTTTAGCAGCATTTGCCATACGACCGGCATGGGAAACTTGGGTGGCCCCCGGAAGCCGCCTTCTGCCCTGTCCAGGTGTTCAGATAAACGGGTTAATGCTTGCTGAATGGCTTTGAAACTGATGACTGCTTCAGTTTCCCCTTCTACCTCAAAAAATGAAGCCTTTAAGTTGTCGGTGAGCAATGCTGCCTGTTCTTCCAGTTCAGGCAGCCGGTTGAGAAAGAGGTCGGACACTTTTTTCAGCAAGCCCAAAAATTCATCTGGTTTGAAATAGGTTCCGCCCCATACAGGCCGTCCATCGGGCAATGCAAAACAATTGAGCGGCCACCCTCCCCTGCCGCCCATGATCTGCACACTCTGCATATAAACAGCATCGATGTCGGGGCGTTCTTCGCGGTCCACTTTCACACATA
>JBBRRV010000178.1:0-5762 GCA_038246075.1 Bacteroidales bacterium | reverse complement strand
TTCAAGCGTATCTTCGGTCAGCATTGAGATCATGACAATAAGCCAGAAAATCATATAGTAATAGTTATGGAACTTCCTGGTTACGATTCCGGGATAAACAAGTGTCACCAGGAACCAGAGCAAACCGAAGACACCAAATCCGATACATATCGACAGGTACTGGTTATGCGAACGCCACCGGAAGGCTTGTTGCAGCGGTGAATCCATCACCTTATATTGCTTTGTAAATGCATCCGGGATATCGCCTGTCCCCACACCTGTCAGCCAGTTTTGCCTGATGATCAACAGTGAGGTTCGCCAGTATTCTAACCGTTGCATTGTGGAACTGGCATTTGGATTGTCATGTTCCCGGTAACTATTATAGCCGAGAATGATCTGGTATATCAGCCATTTAGCACTAAATTTATTCAGATATTCAGCATTTGCAACACCTTCTTCAATATATCGAACTTCTTTCCCCGTGAGGCGTTTTACACCGGCTATGTCCTTGTGATAACCTTTTGAATTAAGAAACCGTATCAACGTATAGCGGATTTCCTGGCCCTTCTTATCATTGCCATCAAAATCGAAGGCGCTGCGCTCATTCCACGCTGTTCTTAATTCAGGAATGGCAAGGTAAAGCCCCACATAATGTCCATTCTCCACTCCGAAATTAATCGTATCATGTGTGTATACTGCCCCTCCGGGCGAATACTTATCAAGGCTGCTCAAGTGAACCGGCTCAGCAGTCGAATATTTCGTTATCGTGTGATACACATACAAGAAGACCGACAAGGGCAAGAGGATGAGCAACCCGGTCGAGAGTAATTTGATGACCAGCCGCTTGCTTTTGAATGCCTGATATAGCAGAATAGCCAACAGGACCACGCTGGTAATAATTATTCCGGTGGCCGATTCCATCAGTAAAAGGAACACCAGGAACCAGCAGATGAGTATGCAAAAAATGATCTTCAGCCAGCGATTTTCAAAATGGTGCCCTGCTACAAAATATCCGAGAATAAAAACAGAGAGGCTGATGCTCAGGCTAAAACGGATATGCGAAATAAAAACCGATATGTCGCGGGGATCGGTGATGACACGTGTAAACAGGATGTATGTACTGATAAGGGTGCCAGCCAGAACAGCAGCTATAAAAACGAGCAGCAGCAATCGTTGAACCCTCCCCGATGGTTTCGGACCGGTTGATAATAGCAGTGGAAGCAGGAGCAGGGGGATTTTGATCCGGAGATCTTTTAATGCATAATCAAAATTACTTGTGTAAAGCAGTCCGATTATATGTAAAAAGTAAAGGGATGATACTACAAGTGCTGCCTTGTTATGGCTGAAAAGTTTTAATTTTAAAATAAATGCAGCATAAATCCGGCTAAAGGAATCGCCTGCAAAGCGAAAATAAACACCTGGATGCAGCAGGTCCGCAGAGGAGTATTTGAGGAGGTAAGATCGATCCGTCATATGCCAACACCACAGGCCCAGTAAAAGGAACTGCGAGGCACTCATCGCATAGCGGGAAAGCGGGATAGCAGCTATCATCAGACCAAGGGCCACAAAGAACAGATCTGAGTTCCTTATGGTGGACAGTCTTTTGGTAAGCCGCATATTCAGTACACTTGGTGATGAGGGGATTTACATTTTGTCTTTATCTTCTTTCTTCTGCGCTTGCTGAAAACTGCCATCAAGAATGGACAGATAGGTTTTGTTTTCGTCGAGGATCTTAACGGCTTTGGCAACATCTTCATCCTGACGGAGTTGAAGCTCAATGCGCCCTCTCTGATAATAATATCGGGTAATGATCTCTGAACTAAGGAACCTTTTAATTTCCACTTTGTTCCGCTCGAGATCATCATTCTTATTATGGATTATTTTCAACTTGAGTGCTTCAAATTCTGTCTTCACGTCTTCGAAATATTTTTCCTTTTCAGTGCTTTTACGCAGGTCGGATAGTTCCTTTTCACTTCGGGTTGTATAGTCGTAATTCTTATCCGACAGGAAATTTAAGAAATCCTTGTAAATCTCATCTGTAATTTCGAATTTGGCGGGCGCATCAATGTTCGGATGCTTCAGACAGAACTGTGTCGCGTAATCAAAGATGAGGTAATGACTCAACAATGCATAAGATATATTGCTCAGGGTATTGGGCTCGATCAGTATGTCGGGTTCGATGCCTGCACCATCATATACAACACGTCCATGCTGAGTTTTAAATGCAGTCTTCAGCGAGTCCGGAAACTTGGCGGCAACACCATTTGTATCACGTTTTGAATAATTGATAGCCTGAATGCACCGACCGCTCGGGATGTAATATTTTGCTACAGTCACCTTCATTTGCGTATTAAAGCTGAGCGGAATCATGTTTTGCACCAGGCCTTTTCCATAAGTGCGCTGCCCAAGAACAACTCCCCGGTCAAGATCCTGGATGGCACCACAAACAATTTCTGAAGCTGAGGCGCTGTTCCCGTTTACCAGCACAATCAATGGAATTTCAGTGTCCACGGGTTCCTGCGGAGTAGTGTATGACCTGTTTTTATCGGCTAGTTTTCCTTTGGTACTTACAACCAGTTCTCCACGTTTGACGAAAATATTGGTAATATTCACGGCTTCATTCAATAATCCACCACCATTATCACGCAGGTCGAAGATCAGACCTTTCAGGTTGTTTTTCTCCTTCAGTGTCTGGAATGCTTTTTTCGACTCATTACCAGCTTCCTGTGTAAAACCGGTCAGTTTTATATAGCCGATATGATCGTTAACCATGCCAAAATAGGGTACATTATCTACAGTTATTTTCTCTCTGACAATTTCTTTTTCAATGGGTTTTGGTTCGCCCGGACGTTCGATGAGCAAGCGGGCTGCTGTGCCGGGCTGGCCCTTGAGTATTGCGCTGATATCGCTGACCGACTTATTCAAAGTCACCATTTTATTCACTTCCAGGATCTTGTCGCCGGCTTTAAGACCCGCTTTTTGAGCCGGTGAGCCTTCATAAGGTTCGGATACGATAACATATTTGCCCTGTTTATGAATAAGTGATCCTATGCCCCCATACTGCCCGGTGGTGATAAATTTATAGTCTTCGATCTCAGCTTCTGGGACGTAAACCGTGTAAGGATCAAGCGATTCAAGCATGGCGTCGATCCCTGTTTTTATGAATTCTCCCGGTTTAACTTCATCAACGTAGTTGATATTGAGCTCTTTAAACATCGTGGCAAAGATGTCGAGGTTCTTCGCGATCTCAAAGTTGTTCGAATTCTGGGCCTGTAATTCCGGTCCAGGCGCAATGGTGATAACACAAAGGACAATAAAGAGGGTCAGGCGGTTAATGATGTTCATGGCTATTGTTTTCGATTAAGTAGTAAACAGCATATAGGTTAATTTGTTGGATTGCTGTCAGATCTTCTCCTGCCTGAATTCAAGGCACAGGATCATATCCGCTGCCGCCCCATGGATTGCATGAAGCAATCCGTTTGATTGTCAGCCAGCCGCCTTTCAATGCACCGTGTTTGGTTATGGCTTCAATGCCATAAGCGGAACATGAAGGTGTATACCTGCATGATGGCGGCAGGTAAGGTGAAACAGCACCCTGGTATAACCGGATGACAGCAATCATAAGCTTACCCGGAAAACGTTTTATCATGGAGAAGGTGCGAAAATTTAATTCCTGGTGGTAACTATCAGATTTTTAATTTCTTGAGCATTAATCCATCAGCAATATAAATGTTTTGATGGTATTTGATGCATAACGGTAAAGTCTGTTGAATATTTTGCATATTCAGCCTATTAGTATAACAGGCTGCAAAGATAATTAAAATCGGAGTGCCAGCTGTGGTTGCCTCGCCCCTGACAGGGAATACATGGCGTATTTTGAACATAAATAAATATTACCTTCATTGCAGCGTAGCATCTGCATGTTTTTATCAGTGCGCGGATGAGCAGAATGGGAGCGCGTTGAATTGAATCCGCATCCTGATCTTATTCATTACCCTTGCTTACACAGCGCTATCGAAAAGCTAACGATAGCGAAATAAGTTCAAATTTATTTTATTTTAGTAAAAATTATGGCACCCCGATTTATTTGCCTTTTTGTAATGGTTATTTAATTTTTATCCCACGCTATGGCCGGACAGCAGAATTTATCATCCAAAATTTTGCTGAAGGAAGCATGGTTTGTGCAGGAATCGGCTAAAATTAATAAATCCGGACATCAACTGACCACGGATGAATTAAATACCGGCAACTGGTATAAAGCCATTGTCCCATCAACAATAATGGGTGTTTTAACCCGAAACGGCGGGTATAAAGACCTGTTTACAGGCGATAATTATAAAACAATCGATAAGCGGAAATTTGATGGTTCATGGTGGTATGTCACCGAATTTAAGATCCCGGAAAAGGACAAACATGGCCATGTAATGCTTCACTTTGACGGATTGAATTATTATGCAAATATATGGCTGAACGGCAGACTGGTTGCCTCACGCGACAGCATTTACGGTCCATACCGGAGGTATGCATTTGATATTACGAGCCTGGTGTCAGATAAAAAAAATATACTGGCGATAGAGATTTTCAGGGCTCAGCCAGGTGACTTCAATCTGGGTTTTGCTGACTGGAATCCAAAGCCGGCAGACGAAAACATGGGAATATGGCGCGAAGCCTGCCTCAGGATTTCTGGTGATGTGGCTGTCAATAATACCTGTGTTCAATCAAAAGTAAATACGAAAACGTTGGAAGAAGCCACACTAACGGTTAAAACAGACCTGAAAAATTATTCCTCTAAAACCGTGGCAGGTATTGTGAAAGGGAAAATCGGTAAGCTGGAATTCGGTTTTCCGGTTTCAGTAAAAGCCCATGAAATCATTCATTTAACGCTCACACCGGCCCAAATTCCGAAACTCTTCATTAAAAATCCGAGGCTTTGGTGGTGCAATAACCTGGGTTCTCCTGAATTGTACGAACTCGACCTTCGCTTTGAGTCCAAAAACAAAATCAGCGATTCGGAAAATATCACATTCGGGATTCGGGAGATTGAAAGCTATAACAACGCCGCAGGTCACACCGGATATAAATTAAACGGAAAAGAAGTGCTGATAAAAGGTGCTGGTTGGACGGATGACATTTTTCTGCGCGACAGCCTGAAAAACCTGGAAATCCAGGTGCAATATGTAAAGCATATGAACCTGAACACCATCAGGTTTGAGGGTATATGGGGAACCAGCCAGGACATATACGATCTTTGCGATAAGTACGGAATCATGGCCATGGTTGGGTGGAGTTGCCAATGGGAATGGGAAGAATATTTAGGCAAGCCATGTGATGCCTTTGGTGGTATTCAAACGGAGAAGGAGATGACACTGGCAACCAATTCATTGCGAGACCAGATACTTTGGCTCAGAAACCATCCCGGGATTTTTGTATGGATGCTTGGTAGCGATAAATTGCCGAAACCGGAGCTTGAATTGAAATATAAGGAAATAATTCAGCAGTTAGATAACCGACCCTATCTTGCAGCGGCTGGCCAATGTGTGAGTGAAGTGAGCGGACCTACAGGCGTAAAAATGAATGGGCCTTACGAATATGTGACACCAAATTACTGGTATATTGATTCAATCCACGGAGGTGCATTCGGCTTTAATACCGAAACCGGCCCTGGTCCGCAGGTTCCGGTTCTTGAATCATTGCGGAAAATGATTCCTGCAGATGAGTTATGGCCGATGAATGATACCTGGAACTATCACTGCACCAAGGCAAAAGAAGCCTTTAATACCATG
>JBBRRV010000177.1:0-5813 GCA_038246075.1 Bacteroidales bacterium | reverse complement strand
TATCATTGAGTCTTTACCGTTTATTCGTTCGGCATAATAAAGGCTTTTTCCCCAGTCGCCATATTTTGAACTCCGGTTTGCACCTTCGCGCAAATCGCCGATATTCTTTATAGTGCCACTAAAAAAGATACCAAATTTCTGCCCGCCTGCATTTAAAGAAACATTGCCTGCTTTCTCGCCCGATGCTGAAGCATAGCGTATAAAAGCATCGCCAGAGGTATACAATTTTCCATTCGTGGAAAGCACAGGATTTTTTGTATAAAAATGCATCACTCCGCCCATTGCATCACTTCCATAAATAACAGAACCCGGACCATGCAACACTTCAATGCGTTGTAATGCGCCCGGATCAATTGTTACAACGCTTTGTAAATGTCCCGCGCGATAAATTGCATTATTCATGCGCACACCATCCACAACGATCAACACCCGGCTGGTCTCCATCCCGCGTATAACAGGACTTCCTGCGCCAAGCTGACTCATCTGAACAAATACAGTTCCGTTTTGCTGCAGCAGGTCGGCGGAAGTCTGCGAATTACTGAATTGAATTTGTTTTGCAGGTATGATATCGATTCTGGCTGCTAAATCACGGTATTTTTCTTCCACTTTATTGGCTGAAAGAACAACTTCATCCAGGTTAATGATGAATCCGGACAGGTATATTGTATTACCGGCAGCGGACAAATCCTTTTTGGTCATTTTTACCTGTTCAAATGTCAGGTGATTAAAAATCAGGGTGTCGCTGTTTTTGAATGCTGTAACATCAGCAATTCCTTTATTACTGGTAGTTACTGAAACCTCTTTTGTTGAATTATAGATCAAACAATTTACGACGGGCTGCAAATCAGAACGCGACAGTACACTGATTTTCTGTGCTGTTACCGGAACATTGAACAATAGCAGCACCAGATAAAATATAAATTTCTTCATGTGTAATGGTTCACTTTAAGCAGACAGTAGGAAGATGAATGGTGGTTTATTGATTAAGTAGGACGCGCTTCTTTCGGGCAAATGTAATTTTTTTTGCATGATCGATATTTGTTTTGGCTTGTAATATTGCAAATCATACAGTAATTTAGTCGCTATTTCTTTCTAAGTATATAAAAAACAGCCATATGATATTTGACCTTGATTTGATTAAAAAGGTATACGCACAATTTCCTTCACGTGTGGACAATGCCCGTCGCCTGACCGGCCATCCGCTTACACTAAGCGAAAAGATCCTTTATGCCCACCTGTGGGAAGAACTCCCTTCCCAAGCCTACGGTCGCGGTAAGGATTACGTCAACTTCCTGCCCGACCGCGTTGCCATGCAGGATGCAACCGCACAAATGGCTTTGCTGCAGTTTATGAATGCAGGCCGTAATGCAACAGCTGTTCCTTCTACAGTGCATTGCGATCACTTGATTTTAGCCGATTCTGGAGCAGCAAGCGATTTAAAACTGGCTAACAATCAGAACAAAGAGGTATACGACTTCCTGGAGACCGTATCTGCAAAATATGGTATTGGTTTCTGGCGCCCGGGAGCCGGGATCATCCACCAGGTCATATTAGAAAATTATGCCTTCCCCGGCGGAATGATGATCGGGACCGATTCGCATACTGTGAACGCAGGAGGACTTGGGATGATCGCCATAGGCGTTGGCGGTGCTGATGCCGTTGATGTGATGTCGGGTATGTATTGGGAACTCAAAATGCCAAAACTCATTGGCATTAAACTCACCGGTAAACTGAGCGGATGGGCCTCTGCCAAGGATGTCATCTTAAAAGTGGCCGGAATACTGACGGTAAAAGGCGGCACCGGCGCCATAGTGGAATATTTTGGAGCTGGCGCCGATAGCATTTCTGCTACGGGAAAAGGAACCATCTGCAATATGGGTGCTGAGATCGGGGCAACAACTTCCGTATTCGGCTACGATGAAAAAATGAGCATTTACCTGCAGCAAACCGGGCGGGCTGAAATTGCCGGACTTGCTGATAAAATAATGCCTTACCTGCGTGCCGACGAAGAAGTGATGTTAAACCCGGAAAAATTTTACGACCAGGTGATCGAAATAAATCTGTCGGAACTTGAACCCTATATCAATGGACCCTATACGCCTGATGCAGCGATGCCCATCTCGGAATTCGGTAAAGCGGCCCGCGAAAATAACTGGCCGCTGACCTTAGAGGTAGGTCTCATCGGATCGTGCACAAATTCCTCATACGAAGATCTCACACGCGCAGCTTCTATTGCACGGCAGGCGAAAGAAAAAAACCTCAGATGCAAGGCCGAATTTATCATCACACCCGGATCGGAAATGATCCGTTTCACAACCCAACGTGATGGCCTGCTGGCCGATTTCGAAGACATTGGCGGACAGGTGATGGCAAATGCATGCGGACCTTGCATTGGCCAGTGGAAAAGACATACCAGTGACCCGGAACGAAAGAACTCGATCATCACTTCATTCAACCGTAATTTCGCCAAGCGCAATGATGGCAACCCGAATACGCATGGTTTCGTGGCATCACCGGAAATTGTTACTGCCCTTGCCATTGCAGGGGACCTCACATTTAATCCCCTCACCGACACGCTGTTGAATGAAGATGGCAAGCGCGTTCGCCTGGAAATGCCGAAGGGAATAGAGCTTCCGCCAAAAGGTTTCGATGTTGGCGATCCGGGTTTTCTGGCACCTCCTGCTAACGGATCAGGCATTGAAGTAGTGGTGG
This sequence comes from Bacteroidales bacterium, assembly GCA_038246075.1. Classification (GTDB taxonomy): domain Bacteria; phylum Bacteroidota; class Bacteroidia; order Bacteroidales; family DASVHX01; genus DASVHX01. Next base: position 3,101 of record JBBRRV010000177.1, on the reverse strand, counting down.
CAACCGATTCGCAGCGACTGCAGCTTTTACAGCCTTTTGAACCCTGGAACGGAAAAGATGTCGAAGGTCTGCGCCTGCTCATCAAAGCCAAAGGAAAATGTACCACTGATCATATTTCGATGGCAGGTCCCTGGCTGCGTTATCGCGGTCACCTGGACAATATCTCGAACAACATGCTGATCGGCGCCCTGAATTTCTTTAATGAAAAGACAAACATGGTTAAAAACCAGCTAACCGGGGTATACATGCCGGTGCCGGAAGCAGCACGTGCATACAAGGCTGCAGGGATCGGTTCAATGGTTGTTGGGGATGAGAATTACGGCGAAGGCTCTTCCCGTGAGCATGCTGCCATGGAACCCAGGCACCTGAACGTAAAAGCTGTGCTTGTAAAATCATTTGCCCGCATACACGAAACAAACCTTAAAAAACAAGGCATGCTGGCGTTAACTTTTTCGGATAAATCTGACTACGAGCGCATCCGCGAGGACGACCATATCGATATAAAGGGACTTACCGTTTTCGCTCCTGATAAACAATTAACCATTGTGTTGCACCATTCCGATGGCACAAGCGATACCATTGCTGCGAATCACTCATACAACCAATCACAGATTGACTGGTTTTTAGCGGGCAGCGCATTAAACCAGATAAGGCTTCAAAATCGTTAATCCCGGGCACCAGGACCATTTAAAAAACTTTTAACCCAAAATACCCTTATGAAACAAGCAAAATTATTTCTGATGATTGCCATCCTCACCATGGCGTCGGGCGCACTTACATCCTGCATGAATTGCATCGAAGGAAAAGGTGAAGTGAAAACCCAAACTGTTCCCCTCGAAGTATTCACCGGCATTAAGCTGGAATGTGAAGCCAACGTATTTCTGGTTTCAGATTCTTCAAAAGTGATCACCATTGAAGCTCAGGATAATGTAGCCAAAAATATCGAGCTAAAAGTCAGAGGTGGAAACCTGCTCATCCGATATCACAAATGCATCACCAATGGCGAACCTGTAAGCATCTACATCCCGGTAAAAATCATCGATGAACTCCAGATAAATGGTTCTGGAAACATAGAGACCAGGGGCCAGCTCCAGGCCAAAAAAATCGAACTGAAAATCAACGGATCCGGTAACCTGAAGATTAAACTTACTGCTGAATCAATTCTAAGTGAAGTAAATGGTTCGGGAAGTATTTTTCTTGCAGGATCGGCCAAGGAAAACGAAGCGCGCATCAATGGTTCCGGCAATCTTGAAGCCGCCGACCTGCCCACCGAAAGCACTGAAATTACGGTGAATGGATCGGGAAGCTGCAAAGTATTTGCTATCAGCAGGCTCAAAGTATTGGTTCATGGCAGTGGTGACGTTGTTTACAAAGGGTCACCTGATATTTCGACCACCATTAAAGGATCCGGATCGGTGCGTAAATCAGGCCATTGATGTTGATGTTCTTAAAAACATTATCAATTCTTTTATGTTTGTTACTTGTTAAAATGTTATAATTTTAAGTATAACTAAACAAAACGGACATGATCAGAAAAGGATTTTTGTTGATCGCCATATATCTGCTTGTTATAAATACAGCGGGAGCCCAGAATCTAAAGGAGGCACTCGGGGGGATAAAGGCTAATTTTCAGATCTATTCTGATTCAGTTAATTTAGATGTAAACGACGAAATTATCGTACTAAAGGCAGCCAGAAAATTTTTTTCTGACTGTCAGTGTGGCACGGGCTATGGATATGGCTATCAGTCATATCATCTTGAATTTATTACAAAAAAACAACTGGCCACTAAAAATACCAAATATCTGATCGGACGTGATAATACAGATAAAATTGAACTTAAATTTTACGATGCCAACAATGTGCTGCTTGCCTCCCCCACCTTTCCATTCACTATCATAGATTTATATAATAATGCGGCAGTAAAAAACAGTCTCTTTTTCTTTTCCATTGATTTAATAGATATCCCCATTGTCCTGTTAAACAAAACGTCAAAAATTGATTTGATCAGAAGGGTTGCAGTTACGCCTAAATGATCACGGGTCATCTGACTAAAATATCCATTTCGGATTATTCGATACGCTTATGAGCTCGCTTCGATTAGTTGCAGATTTGCGCTTGCTTCTATAATCGTAAATCGTTGATCCTTGTTCTTAAATCCGCTGATCAGACGATAAGTTAATAACCGTAAAACATCATTCAATATTATCTTTTGCGAAATAAATTGAACAACATGCTATCAGTCTGATTTCAACCACTACATACTAAACCTTCATAACCTACGTTCATTGCCATGGAATAATCGCCGGATTTGCGTATTTTAGCCTGATTTTGAACCCAACCATTTCCTCTTGTGAAAGCTGTAATTTGTTCTGTAATACTTCTGTTGTTGCTTCTTACAAATGTATTTGTCGCCGGGGCACAGATCGGGGGAAACAATGCTTATGAGTTTCTGAATCTTACCAATCCCGCCAGGACGGCTGCACTGGGAAGCGGTAATTTCCTGGCCATCAAGGACAACGACATTTCGCTTACGCTGGCAAATCCATCCTTAATTACAACAGCGGTAAATAACCGCCTTGCGCTGAGTTTTACTGATTCCTATTCGGATATTAAATACGGATTTGCGATGTATGGCAAGGATCTCGGTAAACTTGGCAGTTTTGTGGGCTCCATGCAGTTTGCAGACTATGGCAAGTTCACTTATGCCGATGCATCGGGCGTTACGGCCGGCGAATTCAAGGCCGGCGAATATGCTTTCAATCTCGGGTGGGGACGGAAGCTTGATTCCGTGTTCTCTATCGGTGCCAACTTTAAAACAATTTATTCTTCACTTGAATCCTACGCTTCCTTTGGACTGGCTGTTGATGTTGCCGGAAGTTACCAGAATAAGAACGGCTTTACCATGTCGCTGGCCGCGCGCAATATTGGCCGTCAATTAAGCACCTACACTTCGGGTAATCCCGAATCGTTACCTTTCGAAATTCAGTTCGGGATGTCCAAACGCCTGAAGCACCTTCCTTTTCGCTATTCACTTGTGTTGAACCACATCGAAAAGTGGGATCTTACCTATAACGATCCTTACGATAACCGCATTGACCC
>JBBRRV010000176.1:0-5844 GCA_038246075.1 Bacteroidales bacterium | reverse complement strand
CAAATTAGTGGCGGAAGCCGGACCGGCAGTCTCTTTCCTGTTGCATTCCAGTGAAAGATTTAACCAGGAAGATGTCTATTATCATCCTTTTACTAAACAAAACCTGACTATTATTGCCGGTATTTCATACCCGGTCATGGGGAGGATTTCGGCAGGCCTGCGCACGAATAATTCGCTATTCTCCATCAGGAAGGACACTTTTACGGGCAATGTCTGGCGTTTCTGGGGTTACGGGCAGTTTAACGATGCGCTGGTTTTTACTTTAGGGTACAGGTTATAGATTATAGAAGACGATCACCATTCTATAACGGCACTAACAGGAACTAACTTTTTATAAGAATGGGGCGAGGGGCGAGGGGCGAGGGACGAGGGACGAGGGACGAGGGGCGGTTCGTGCCGATATTGACTTGGAGGATGTCTTGTCCTGAAATAGGTTTACAGAAAAAGTAAACTAAAAACAGGATTATGAAATTGACAGAAATACATGGAAATACATAGAAATATGTAGAAATACTTGGATCTTGGAATTTGGGACCTGGGACTTGGGACTTGGGATTTGGGATTTGGAAACTGAAAGGAAAAGGATTCAAATTTGCAAAATAGAAGTCCTGATAATAATACCTTTGTATCATTGTTTCTAAAACGGCTGTTTCAAAAGAGAATCCTAAATTAAGCTCAAATACCATGTCGCTCGATACCATCATTGAACTCACGAATGCCTCTATTTACCAGAAAAACAACATGGTTCTTTCTGAAGTAACGATTGCTATCGAAAAAGGAGAGTTTGTTTACCTCATTGGCAAAACAGGGACAGGAAAAAGCAGTCTGCTCAAAACCTTATATGCTGAACTACCCCTTGCCGAAGGAGAAGCAACAATAGCCGGCTATGATCTAAAGAACATCCGCCGGAAGGAAGTTCCATATCTGAGGCGTAAACTGGGCATTGTGTTTCAGGATTTCCAGTTGCTGAGCGATCGCTCCGTGAATGACAATCTGCTTTTTGTCATGCGCTCCACGGGCTGGAAAGATAAGGATGAAATGAAAACCAGGATGGATGATGTGCTTGAGAAAGTAGGTCTCAGTACCAAGGGCTTCAAAATGCCACATCAGCTTTCGGGTGGCGAGCAGCAGCGTGTTTCCATTGCCCGTGCGCTTGTCAACAATCCTGAAGTTATCCTGGCCGATGAACCAACTGGAAATCTCGATCCCGAAACGTCGGAAGGTATTATGCAACTGCTTTTTGATATCAGTAATTCCGGCAGGGCTGTCATAATGGCAACACACAATTATTCATTCTTCCGTAAATTTCCTGCGCGCACCATCAAATGCGAAGCAGGCAGGCTATCGCCCGTCGAAAACGGCAGCAATTAGAAGTTCTGCATTTTGATGATTCGAATAACTGACTGATAATAGCATTTCCCGCTTTTCAATTTCTGATTTTTCAAATGTCCGGCCAAACAACTCACCTAAAGCGGATTTAAGCCCGGCTGCATCTTCAGCTGTGGCGCAGAGTTCATTGAGCCCGGTGCCGGCCAGCATGGCCTGGTTCACAAGGATAAACCTGCCATTATAAATCGCCTGGAGAAGTTTTAGCTTAAGTCCCGTGGCCTGGAAAGTCACCATTATATTGACATGTGCATCTCTCACAAGGATTTCCATTTCGGCCTGCCCGGGATTGGCTACCAGGCGGATGTGTTTTTTATCCTGTATAAGTTTTTGCAGGTGTGGTGGTGGATCTAGTCCTGCAATGACCAGCGGATAAGCAACAGAATCAAAAACGTTTTTAACAAGATATGCTGCTGCTTTCGTATTTTCAGCTACGGAGAGGTTCCCATGGTACAAGGCATAGTTTCCCCGCCCCGGCAAACTGCTCACGGCATTGCCGGGATGAAAGCTTGGGATATAAATGACTGCCTTATCAGGAAATTTTCCTGCAAGATACCGGCGATCTGTTTCCGATACTACAAGCATTTTGGTGGCATATTTGAGCATAGGCTGGAACATGCGCAATTTGAGACTTGCCAGCAGGAAATATGCGGCCTTAAACAGGTTGTTCTCGGCACGGGCAAGGTGAGCATAATAAACGTGTTCGATATTGCTTTCGCGATAGATGAGCATTCGCCCCCGGAGTGCAGCATGCCCCAGATAATAACAACTATGAAGTCCTTCGAACAGTACCGGATAATTATCCACCAGGAGCCTGGCGAGCAATTCCGGAGAACGGCGGCTGGCAATGATGTATGGTTTCAGCGTAAGTGCCGCTGCAAGGCCGGTATGCCGGTCATAATACTCTACGCTCTCGCAATACCTGAGCAATTCCGATGCCGGCTGTCGTTTGTAAGCGAAACAGTGCAGGTGGATCCTGATTCCCTGCGCATGAAGTGCCTTCAACTTATAAAATACATCGATGACCCCACCGTAATTAGCCGGATAAGGAATGGCGAATGATACAATATGCAGGTGACGGTCAGACATATTTGCTGTAAACCTGTATGAGTAATTTTTCTTCATGCTGCCAGTTGAGTTCCCGTGAGGCAAGCAAGGCGGCAGCTCTCCATCGGGCCATCTGCTCCGGGTTATTCACCATGAGGCTGATCTGGTGAGCAATATGCTTCGGATCGTGGTTATCGATAAACGAACCTACCTCGTATTGCTCAATGATACGGCTTATTTCGGGCAGGCGCGAGGCCAGCACCGGGAGACCAGCGTGGATATAGTCGAACAATTTGTTGGGCAGGCTGAAACGGTAATTCATATTCGTATCCTTATCAATGGTAAGACCAATATCGGCATTGGCAGTGTATTCCCTGAGCCGGGCATAAGGTTGCTTTGGTACGAAGATCACTTTATCGGTCAAGCCGGGCGCAAGTGTTTTTTTTCTGAGCAGTTCCATAACATCACCACCGCCAACGATCAGCAGCACGCAGTCGTCGAGGTAGTGCATCGCTTCCACGGCTTCTTCGGCACCCCGCTGAATATTGATACCGGCACCCTGCATCAGTATAATGTGTTTGCCTGCCGGCAGTCCAAGGGAGGCGCGGGTGGCTGTAATAGTTGTTTCATCCAGAGGTGGAACATTGCGCACTACATTCAGTTTAAGGTGATATTCTTTTTCGTAAAGCGCTGCAATAGATTCATTCACCGTGAAAACATCAGTTAGTTTTGGAAATATGAATCGCTCGATGGTTTTCCAGATGCGCTGAACCCGAGGCCGCGAAGCAAGTTCGGGCGTTTCGGTGTAATATTCGTGGCTGTCATAAACCAAAGGTTTGCTGCGCAGGCGATGAACGAGGTAGTTTGGAAGAAGTGTGTCAAGGTCGTTGCTTACCAGCAGTTGCACCTCGTTGCCAAGCAGGTAAAAGAAAAGGCGCAAATTATATTCGGCATAGAACAAAGGTCCTTTTTCAAATAACAACCGCATACGGTGCGTCTGATACGGGCGTGCATCCATATTGGCGCTGTCGGTTTTACGCCTGCCAACGAGCGTCACTTCAAAGCCCATTGTGCCAAGTGTACGGCAAACCTTATCGACGCGTTGGTCGGTGACTAAGTCGTTTGTAACGGATACGATCACTTTTTTTGCCATGCTGCTGCCGATAGGATTGCGAATTTAGGATATTCTGCCGGAATAGCCATTAATCCAAAATACATTCGTCATTTGCCGCCCGATTACTTGTGCTGAGTTGAATCTACTATTATAATTGGCATACCTTTGTAGAAACATTTTGCATCATTATGATTGAGATCCTCCACAACCAATCACTCAAACCCTATAATACATTCGGTATAGATGTAAATGCAAAGCTTTTCTGCAATATCGATTCTGAAGATCAGCTCCTGGAACTTATTCAGTCGGGACAGCTAAGCCAGCAACCTCTGCTTTTGCTTGGGGGCGGGAGCAATATCCTTTTTACCGGGGATGTGGATGGTTTGGTTGTAAAGATAAGCATAACGGGCCTGGATATTCTCTACCAGGATGATGAGATGGCGCTGGTATGCGTGGCTGCAGGTGAGAACTGGGACGATTTTGTTGCCTGGAGCCTGGCCCAGGGTTTATCCGGACTTGAGAATCTTACGCTTATCCCCGGGAATGTAGGTAGCTGTCCCATTCAAAATATAGGTGCTTATGGCATCGAGGTAAAAGACAGCATTGAAGAGCTAGAGGTGATGTACCTGGAAGATGGCAAACGACAGATACTGCACCGCAGGGAATGCGGTTTCGGATACCGCGACAGTATTTTCAAACATGCGCTCAAAGGCAAGGTGGCCATTCTTTCCGTAACTTTCAGGTTGAATAAATCAGGCGAATTGAATCTTGCCTACGGGGCCATCAGCCGACAACTGGAAGCCATGGGTATCTCATCGCCGACCTCAGTGGATGTTCGCGAAGCCGTGTATCATATCCGCAGGAGTAAACTGCCTGATCCGGCCATCCTTGGCAATGCCGGGAGCTTTTTTAAGAACCCGTCCGTAAGTGCTGAAATGCATGACAAGCTTATTCAGGTATATCCGGCTTTGCCTATATATCCCCAGGCAAATGGAAGCTATAAACTGGCTGCCGGCTGGCTCATTGAGCAATGCGGGTGGAAGGGCGCCCGCGATGGAGATGCCGGTGTGCATGAAGGGCAGGCGCTGGTGCTGGTGAATTATGGCGCTGCCACCGGCACGGAATTGCTTGACCTTGCAACGCGGATGAAACAATCCGTGTACGCTAAATTCGGTGTAGCGCTCGAAATAGAGGTAAATATACTTTAAGCTTATTGAAAATGCATTTCCGTTAAATGAGGACTGGAAATGTTTAATTAATCTATAACCATGTCAACACGATTTTAGTTGATTTTATGCAGCATTCATTTAGTGGTTAAGCAGCGCAGCAAGTTACCTTAATCAAGTTCCGGCTGCTGATCCGATGATCGGGAACCATATTTGTCATCCTTTCATAACAACCATTATAATGAAGCAATTCAGATTTAAGACCATCGAAAGTTACATACAGGACAAACCTCATCTTCAAATACTGGACATTGGAGCAGGTTCTCACTCACCAAGCCTGACAAAGCAATGGAAGCCGGATTGCATCTATACTGCCGTTGATATTGATCTTCATTACAACAATAATGAGCACGACCTCAGCGTCGTTGATAAATTCATCCAAACGGACTTAACGCGTCTCGAATTTGATGCCATAGCTGACAATCAATATGATATCATATTTATGAGTCATGTCATCGAACACCTGTACAATGGAGATGAAGTGCTTAAACGGTTATTACCAAAACTGAATGCTAAAGGTGTGATATACATTGAGTTTCCTTCCGCCAGAAGCATCAGCTTCCCTTCTATGAAGGAAACCCTTAACTTTTTTGATGATCCGACACACTGCCGTATATTTTCTTTGAAAGAGATCTGCAATATACTGATGGGTCAGGATTACAAAATTCTAAAAGCAGGAATCCGCAGCGATAAATTAAGTATCCTGCTTATTCCGGTAAAGGTCATCTATAATCTGCTAACAAGAGGATACATCAGGGCAGGCACATTCTGGGATCTGTTTGGTTTTGCGGAGTATGTAACCGGTACAAAAAAATAGCAGCAAAAAATGCTACGGCACCCGAAGTTCCAGATAACAAAATTGTATTTATCTGATTAATTGTGAGATAGCATTTGCAATAAAATGGCTGGGTGCCGGGTGCTGTGCGCTGATTATTTGGTTTAATCTGCCTGTATGATTGGCTGTCACCTTATGCCTGTCATCACGGTTTCGCATGTTTTCCAAAGTCGTTCGGAAGTATTTTGCCACGAAAATTCCGTGCGGCGTAACCTCCCTTTGCCAATCAGCTGATT
>JBBRRV010000175.1:0-5926 GCA_038246075.1 Bacteroidales bacterium | reverse complement strand
TAACGGTTTGCAGCTACCCACAGTAGGCGGCTTAGAATTACAAATCTGTCCTAAAAGTAAGAACTTGAAAAGAACTACAAATTACCCAAACCGCACCAACCCGCCTATTGTGGGTAGGTGCGGTTATGGGCAGGTTTTGTATGATGTGAATCTAAACTTGGTCAAAATTTTGCTTTACGGTTATCTATCAAACGAGATGCACACGCGGTTACTATTTGTTGCCGGGGATTATTAAGTATATACGAATGGTTGTCAAATTACATCAGCAAGTGTTGAGAGATGCGCGCTAGCAGGGACTTGTCGTGTTGTAAAATGCGATTTAGCGAATTTGCTTTTCAGATTATCTGACATATTCATATATCTTCTGAGACAAAGAAGTTGAAAGCTTTCTTGCAACAATATTTACCCGTTCTTCATCTACTGGAGCATTTTCCTCCGGGCCTCTTGGAACATTATACCCAATTGCATCTTTGTCCCCTTGATATGTTGACCAAATACATTGAAATTGGTAGTCTTCCTTGAATGAATCCGTTTTCTTGATTGCTGCTGTTTTTACATCGATAATCTTAAAACTTCCGCTCATGGTAGCACTAGCTACTTTTTTGTATTCTTGTATTAATGCCTGTATATTATAATTGCCTGTCTTTGCATAAATTGTTTTTTCATTTGTATATTGTTTTGATGTGACAACTGGTTCGGCGGAAGCTATTTGAGTTATTTGACCAACTATTATCTCTGATACTCCCATGATTTTACCGACCTGCATAGCAGTATTTTCATTAATGATTCCACTTGAACCTAAATTTTGCTCATTCATTACTTGTTGAAGTTGGTCTCTCGTAATTATTTCAATAAACTCCATCGCAGACGGCTCATTCATTAATGCAGCAATTATTTCATCTGTAATCACCTCATTAATTGCACCATATTGATTTTTTCCACTTTTATTTTCAAAAGGCATTATTGCTATCCTTTTAATTGCAGATTTTTTTGCCTGATCGTACATTGATGAAGCATCTTTATAATCAGGCACAAAAATCAGCGCCATTTTGAATTCCTTGGCGGCCATTTTGTTCTTTTCAATATTATTTTGTTTCAATAACCCATGCCCAAGTTGGTAATGCTGCTCTGCAGCAAATCCTTTGTTTTTCAATAATTCTTCTTTTGCTAGACGAAGATCCGGATTATAGTTTTTCATTTCAAATTTTATGGGATCACCTTTTTTTAATTTAACGACAGGCAGATTCAGTAGTTTGTCATTTATTACCATTAAATTCTTGTATCGCACTACAATTTCGTTGCTTTCTTCAACAGTAATATCACCCGAAAAAGTCTCTACAGATTCTTTTAACTGTGTAATCTTGTTCTCATTATTTCTGATTGATGCTGGTAAAGCTTGTTGAAGGGCTTCAATTGCCCTATCATAAGAAGGTTCTTTCATTAGTGATGAAATTGCTGAATTTACAGCATCATCAAAACGTTGTGATGCAAAACTAGCTTCTGAATCTTTTGCCAATTCTCTTGCTGATTGCGCATAAATACAATTGCTGGTAACAAGGAATAGGAACAAAACTAATTTTCCGATTTTACTAAAAGGATTAAACATAAATGTCATTATTAATTCCCTACTCTTAAGGCTTTTCGGTTTCGCCCCGTTTATTAAAGTGGTTTCTGGGCTCCACTGTTTTTTTTTCTGTCACTTTGGGTGGTCAGCCCTTTGGCTTTCGCAGACCGTCTTGGTTTTTAAACTTGCCCATAACGGTTGGCGGTATGAAATCGTTGGGGATTGCGGGCTACTATCCTGTCCAGTTACACCGAACTTGATGCGTGGCAGAATGCTCGCACAACCACTTAAACCCCAATGTTTTATACCGCGTGTTATGGGCTGGTGTTCATTGTTTTCTGTCATTTTTCTGTCAATTTGCTACAATGTTTCTGTCTGCCGTGCGTTCGGGTAGGCAAGCTCTTTGGCTGGTTTTGGCCGTGCGTTGGCTTTTTCGAGCGACCAGCCAATGTGCTTGACTACGAAGCGTTGGCTTTTACATTATCCATTCAACATCTTTATATTTTTCTTTCATCTTGTCCCAAAATCCATTACTCCAATCCATTACAACTGAAGGATTCCAATCTTTCGGAAAATCTCTCAAAATTGCGTCTACCATCTTACTGCCGTTGCCTTTAATTGGTGAATTAATGTCAAAAAAGTTAATATACTTATGCGATAAACTATACAATACTTGAACTCCTATTGCTGTTTCATGATTCATATTTGTTATTGGCATTTTTTGTCTGTTTGGATAGTTCTCGCTTGAAGCAGCCAAAGTTTCATCGCAAATTCTGATATACTTTATAAAATCTAATGCAGCAAGGTTAAGAGCCATATTTACAATTGGTTTTGGCAAGTCTTTAACTCTGCCAATTACCCAAATCTGCTTTCCATTTTCGTTGAAAGTCGCAAATAGCTTCTCAAATTCCTTTCTTTTCACGGCTTACTCAATTTCTATGTTATCAATTTCTTTCATTAGCCTGTCAGTTTCCGTAAGAGCAACAATAATTTTTTGATAATGCAGAATATCATCAAACTCTAACTTTCTTTCTTTGCGGTCTTTGAGCCATTTCTGTGCTGGTTGATAACCGCCAATGTAAAACTCCCAAGCAATTTGAGGAACATTGTCGAAATATTGTGTGTCGTTTATGTAAACCTTACCGTCTTGATATTTTGTTTTGCCAACTACATTATCTCCGTCTATTGGGTATTGCGTTATGTACTTCTCAACGGTCTGGCTTTCTAATAAATGTATTTGTCGTATTTGTCCGCCAAGTTCTACCAATTTCCAAAACGTGTCTTTGTCTTTGGGATAAGGCACTCTCGGAAAATCTATTTTTAAAAACTCTTTGTATTTCTCTCGGTATGTTGGCGAATGTAAAACGGCATAGATATAATCTAAAATGTCTATTGGATTTAATAAAGAATGACTGCTTTTTGGAGCAGACATATTCGGATTGTTCTTTATCGCATTTAAAATAATATCCTTTCCTGTCTCAAATAGATTTTTAGGATTTGGATTGTATATTAAACCTAGTTTCTCTGCTATTTCCTTTACAATTTCTGTATTTAGGTTTGGCGTTCTTTCTGTTGTTGAATCAATAGTTTGTTGTCCGTTGGTTTCGGGATAGAGGTAAAGAGGGAACGTAGATGTTATTTCACTTGTTCTGTTTGAAACATAAGAACTTTCAAATATTTTGTCTGAAATAAAAGCATGAAAATAATTATCACCTGTCTTGAATTGTTTACAAAGAGCCAAACCAACATTTTCACCTTTTAGAAATTGTTTCATAATTTGAAGAGATGGTCTTGCATAGAGGCCACCTGAATTACCTGTATAAAGGGACCAACGATTGTCAAAAGGTCTATAATTCACCTTGGTTAAATCATTGTCTTTAAATTTATCAGCATCTGTTTTAGCCCATTTGTATTTCCAAGATTGAGCATCTTTTGGTCTATTATATTTTATTCTCCAAGTATTTTCATCTAAAGTTAGTATGTCGTTTATTTTTATTTTCTGTTCATTTTTTGACATTGAAATATTTAGGCCATCATTTGCTGTAACAAAACCAACGTTATTTAGCGGGAAAATTTGGTCAACTTTAAAACCATTTTCATATTCAGCAGAACCAAAATTGTTTTTTGGAACAAAAAACAGATACGGCTTTTCTGGTGATAACTCTTTAAAATCAATATTATTAAGATAATTTTCGATTAGAAAGTCATATTTCAATTCTCTTTTACCATACAAATCATAATGAAAGACTTTGCCTAATTCATTATTTCTCTTTTTGCCTGTTTTTATAAAAATGTTTATCGAAACACCTTGCATTATATCAAATACATTAACATCGGCACTTCCGTCAGGTGCTTTTTCTTTTTTCTTACTATTGCCGTGTAAGTCTATGGTATAAATTTTATCAAATGTTTTCAGCAAATGCCAACGCATTCCTCTAAAAGTAGGATTGTCTAAAAAGCCGTGAGGATTGATAAACGCTAAAATTCCGCTTCCATTTTTTTCAATAAAATGTTGACCGTACCGAATGAATTTTACATAATCATCATTCAACCAATGTTTCCGTTCATTAAAGTATTCCCCATCAATATATTTATAATCATTTATGAGTTTACTTATCCATTCACCATTATTTGAAGAAATCCCACTATAAGGAGGGTTTCCCAAAACTACCATTACTGGTGTATCACGTTTTACATGGTTAGCTTCATTTGCCTCAGTGCTGAGCCAGCTGGCAAATAAAGTACCTGTATCAGGGTGATGCTCCTCAAGGCTGTTTGTAAGGTAAACCCTTAAGCGCTGTTCTTTTGTGGTTTTATAACCTGTCTCAGTAAGCAGCATATCCAGTTTAAGGTGTGCCATTGCATAACTTGCCATTAATAACTCAAAACCATTTAGGCGAGGCAATAAATGTGTTTCTACATAATTGCTCCAAATTCCTTTTTGTCCTTCAAACTTTTTGTGAATGAGTTTGACTACTTCGGCTAAAAATGTTCCTGTACCAGTTGCAGGGTCGAGTATCTGAACTTTGTGTACTTCCTGTTCTATCTTTTTGCCTTGTACATCAACTTTTATTTTGGTTTTACTTGTGTCGGCAAGTCCTTGCGGTAAATCAAATTCGGTTTTCAGAATATCATCAACCGCACGTACAATAAAGTTTACAACAGGGGCAGGTGTGTACCAAACGCCACGGGCTTTACGCAATTTTGGGTCGTATTCACTTAGGAAAGTTTCGTAAAAATGGATTATCGGGTCTTCCATTTTCGTTTTTTTTCCGTAGTTTTTCAAAATCTCATCTACGTTACAAGCAATGAAAATATTTACCAAATCGTCAACAATCCATTTTATACGGTCGTCAACGTCCAAACCTGCAATATATCCAAACAGTTTTTTAAGAAATGGATTTGATTTTGGAATGAGTTCGTAAGCTTCCTGTCGGCTGAAAGTTGCTAAAGATGGGTCGTGCGAACGAGCTGCAAACATTCCGTAAGCTATAGTTTGAGCATAAACGTCGGCAAATCCTTTGGGTGTAATATCGTGTATCAGTATTTGCTTGAAAGCCAACATTTGGTCTTTTAGCGTGCTGTCTTCGTTATGCGTTTCATCGCTTGTCATCGCTTTTTCAATAACATCGGAAAGAAGGCGGGCTTTGCCCGCCATCATTTCTGCAAGTTTTTTACTGTTTTTTATTGTCTGCCCAATGTGGGTACAAAAGTCTTTTATCAGGTTTTCAAAACGGTCGAAATTCTCTGTTATTGGTTTTATCCCTTTTTCGGTTACTTCTCCAATTGAAATTTTGGTTACAAATTGGCCGTCTCTGTATAAATAAAAGTCTAAATAGTCGGTAAAAATCAGATTGTTAAGCGATGCTTTGTATCGGTCGAATTGTTCTTTGTTTCCAGTCTTTTTAGCTCCTTCAAGGTCTTTGTCGCCTATGTCTTTTGCTTCAATAAATCCAACGGGAATATCCTTTTTTGTCAAGATGTAATCTGGTGCTCCGCAACTCTGTCTTTTGGGTTCATTTGTCGCCCGAATCGTTGGTATTAAACATTCAATCAGTTGTTGCAAATCTCCACGAAATGTGTGTTCAGTCGCATTGCCTAATTTGTAGCGTTTATTTATATTGTCTATGTATTGTTCAATTGTCATTTTTCAAATTCGTTTCAAATAACTACAAATGTATCAATTTCCTGCGGGGCGTTGGCAAGAAAACAACTCTTTTGCAAGCTGAAGCATCGGCTTGTGTGTTGGGGCTTGCAAATGTGTTGTTTTGTGCGTGGGCTGTTCATTTTATCTTTTCTATTTTTCTGTCTTTAAGTAGCAAATTGTCCGCTGTGTCTGTCTTTTTACACTTGCCCATAACG